>DAOOIT010000011.1 GCA_035384565.1 Planctomycetota bacterium
CCCAGGGCGTTGCCCTGGGCTATCCCATGCGAGCCCTTCAGGCTCCAGAGACAACCACCCTGCCAACAATTCCGGCCCACACCCCCGCCAACCGCGGCTTCGTTGACAGCGCGCGGGGCGGTTGTTATGATGCGCGTGGGGCAGCGAACCGGAGTGCGCACGTGATCCCCTTCCGCGACCACAACCCCTCGGGCACCGTGCCCGTGGTGACACTCGCCCTGATCGTGCTGAACTCTCTGGCCTTCCTCTTCGAGTTGCAGCAGGGCGAGCAGCTCGAAGGCTTCATCCGGGGCTACGGCCTCACCCCCTGCCGCGTGTTCGGCAAGGAGCCGCCGAAGCTCGAGTCGCGCCTGCGCATCGTGGGGCCGTGGCTCGTGCAGGAGGAAGTGCAGACGGTGCCCCCCGCGCCCGTGTGGCTGACCTTCTTCACCTCGATGTTCCTGCACGGCGGCTGGATGCATCTGCTGGGCAACATGTGGTACCTGTGGATTTTCGGCGACAACGTCGAGGACCGGATGGGCCACGCCAAGTTCCTGCTCTTCTACCTGCTGTGCGGCCTGTGCGCCGCGGGCGCGCAGGTGGCGGCCAACGCGGGCTCCACGGTGCCCATGGTGGGCGCGAGCGGGGCCATCGCGGGCGTGCTGGGGGCGTACCTCATCGCATTCCCCTACGCGCGGGTCTCCACGCTCGTGTTCCTGGGCTTCTTCATGACCGTGGTGCAGATGCCGGCCTTCGTCCTCCTGGGCTTCTGGTTCGTCCTCCAGTTCCTGAGCGGGATGGGCTCGATGACGATGACAGAGGCGGCGGGCGGGGTGGCCTGGTGGGCGCACGTGGGCGGCTTCGTGGCGGGCATGGGCCTGCTCTTCGCCTTCCAGAAGCCCGCGCCCCGACGGCGCGCCTACGTCTACTATCGTCGGATATAGCGGCATGGGATTCCCCCCGTCCCTGCGCAGCGCGGCCGACCTGCACGCGGAACGTCCCCTCGCGCCCGCGGAGGCCCTCGCCGTGATGCGCGATGTGGCCAACGCCCTGGCGGCAGGCCACGCCCGAGGCCAGTGCCACGGCGCCGTGTGCCTCGAGAACATCGCGTTCGATGCCGCCGGCGCCGCCCGCTTGTGCCGGGACACGTTGGCCCCCCCCACCCTCAGCCCCGAGCAGGCCCGCGGCGCGCCGCCCGATGCGCGCAGCGACATCTACGGCCTCGGGGTGGCCGTCGGCGAGCTGCTGGGGCCGGCCAGCCGCATCCCCGAGCCGCTGCGCCGCCTCCTCGCGGCGATGACGGCGCAGGACCCGGCCGCGCGCCCGCAGACGGGCGACGAGGTGCTGTTGGGCATCGAGGCGTGCGAGCTGATGGCGGGCATCCGCGCTCTGCGGCCCGGCCAGCAGGCCGCGGCGCAGGAGCGCGCCCGCGGCCTCCTGCCGCTCGCCGTGGCCGGGCTGGCCCTCGCCGTGCTCGCCCTCGCGCTCGTGGCGCTGCTGGGCAGGACGCCGCCCGCCGCGGGCACGCCGCCCGAGTCGCACAAGGCCCTGCTCGACAAGGTGGCGCCCCTCGCCCCAGAGGCCGCCCGCCGGACCGCGCCCTGAGAAACAGCCTCAGAACCCACGCGGGGTGCGTTGCCCGTGTGGGTTCTGAGACAGTTCCTGAGCCTTTTGCCCCATCGAACCCTCTTCTGTATAATGTGGCCTCGTTTCCCGCACGGAGATGGCCATGGCCGGCAACCCGAGTCGCACAGCCCCGCCCGAGCCCGAGGCCGATGATGGGCGCAGCGTGACGGCGCGCTCGCTCCTCGTGGGCGCGCTGCTGTGCGCGGGACTCACCGCGGGCGAGCCGTTCGGGGTGCTGGTGATCCACGGCTCGCCGCTGTGCGCCGACTTTTCGACGGGCGGGGCGATCTTCCTGTTTTTCGCCCTCATCTTCGGCCTCAACGGCCTGCTGCGCCGCCTGGGGCCGCGCCTCGGCCTCTCGACCGGCGAGCTGGTGACCGTGTACGTCATGCTCGTGCTGGCCTCGGCCATTCCGTCGTGGGGCTTCACGATGAACCTGATGGGGCTCACCGGCGGCCTCCGCTACTATGCCTCGCCCGAGAACCGCTGGAACGAGCTGATCCTGCCGTATGTGAAGAACTGGGTGACGCCGACCGACGACCTGGCCCTGCGGCACTTCTTCCAGGGCCTGCCGCCCGGCGAGCCGCTGCCGTGGCGGGCCTGGGTGCTGCCGCTGGCCTGGTGGGGCAGCTTCATCCTCGCCGTCTACCTGGTGATGATCTGCCTCGTCACGCTGCTGCGCCGCCAGTGGGTCGAGCACGAGCGCCTGACGTTCCCCCTGGCGCAGCTCCCGCTGGAGATGGCGACGACCGAGACTCCGCGGGCGGCATGGCCCGCCCTCTTCCGCTCGCGGATGATGTGGGCGGGCTTCGCTATCCCCGCGCTCATCTTCAGCTACAACGGCATCCAGAAGTACGCGCCCAGCCTGCCCGTCTTCGAGCTGGGCACCTGGCTCGTGATGATCCCGGGCGTGCTGTACTCGTCCTTCTACGTCCGCTTCGAGGTCATCGGCCTCTCGTACCTCGTCAACACCGACGTGCTGCTGAGCCTGTGGGTCTTCGCGTGGTACTTCATGATTGAGAAGGCCCTTTTCCTCACGGCCGGCTTCTCGATCGGCGCGACCGAGCTGTACTCCGACCCCGGCACGCCCACCGAGGCCTACCAGGCCTTCGGCGCCGTGACGGCCTACGTGCTCATCGGCCTCTGGATCGCGCGCAAGCACCTCCGCAGCGTGTTCCGCAAGGCGTTCCTCAACGCGTCGGACGTGGATGACAGCCGCGAGCTGCTGTCGTACCGCGGCGCCCTGATCGGCCTGGGGATCGGCCTCGCCTACGTGGTGGCGTGGATGACGCGCTCGGGGATGCAGGTCGGCCACGCCCTGCTCTTCATCGGCGGCGCCCTCATCGCGTTCCTGGGCCTCACCAAGATCATCTGCGAGGCGGGCCTCGCCTACGCGCGCACGCCGGTCACGCCCTCGGCCCTCACCCACAGCATCCTGGGCCCCGCGGGCCTCGGGCCGGCCAGCGTGGTGAACCTCGGCATGGCCCTCACCTGGTCGGGCGACACGCGCACCATCGTGATGACCTCGGCGGCCACAGGGGCCAAGATGGGCAATGCCGCGGGCGTGCGGGGCAGGCCGCTGTTCGGCGCCATGCTGCTCGCCCTCGTGGTGGGGCTGGCCAGTTCGATGGCGGCCGTGCTCGCCATCGGCTACGCCCACGGGGGCATGAACCTGGGGAGCTGGCAGTTCGGCGCCATGACCGAGTGCACAGGCACCTGGATGATCGAGCACATGCGGATTCCCGAGGGCGCCACGGGCGGCACGTCCTGGTGGAAGATGGGCTTCCTGGGCATTGGCGCCGCGCTGATGAGCGTGCTGATGATGTGCCGTTACCGGTTCCCGTGGTGGCCCATTCACCCGGCGGGGCTGGCCGTGGGCCTCACGCATCCGACATTCAACGTCTGGTTCAGCATCTTCGTCGCCTGGCTCATCAAGGTCATCGTCCTCAAGATGGGCGGCATCGGGCTCTATCGCCGCACGCGCCCGTTCTTCCTGGGCATGATCCTCGGAGCCTTCACCGCCGCCGGCCTGTGGCTGGTGATTGACTGGCTGGCGGGCATGCAGGGCAGCGTGTTCACGCTGGGGTAGCCCGCCCGCGAGGGCGCGTTGGTCGTGCTTGCCCCGCGGGCGGCGCGGGCGTCTGCTTCCAGGCCGCAGCCGCCCCAGGCCACGAGTCTCCCACAGCTTCTGTGCGCAATGTGGCCCGCAATGGCCGCCAACCCCGCCAGTTCCGTCCCTACGGGATCAGGTCCCGCAGGTCGCGCTTGGGGGCCGGGGAGCGCGTGTCTTTCTTCGGCTCTCTGGGGGGAGAAGGCTTGGACGGCGTGGGCGTGGGCTTGGGCTTCGGCGGCTCCTCGGGGCGGGTCTCTGGGGCTTCCTTGGCGGGTGCGTCGGGCTGGACGCCCTCGGTGCCCTCCGGCGCCCGCTCCCGGTTGGCGATGCGGGTGGCCCAGTCATCCTTCGACAGGTCGAAGCCGACCCAACCGACGATGAAGTCGAGGATTTCGGTGAAGTGGATGTTCCCGATGAGACCCACGTACCCCACGTGGAGGCACTTAAGTCATGAGAACCCTACTGGTCTGCGCACGCTCCCCGCGTGCGCCGCTCCGCGGCTTAGTCACCCAGCGCCCCGGCACTTGTCGCCGCCGGGGATGAAGAGCCAGGCGATCGGCCCCCGGTGGCGGCGGGCCAGAGTCTCGGGGTTGTTGACATCGAAATCCCCCCACCCCGTCACCTCGTAGGCATAGAGGATCACGCCGATGTTGCTGTGGTAGTGGCGGTAGATGCCGATCCGGCTCCCCCCGATGCCCGCGAAGTACCCGTTCACCGTGCCGCCGCCCAGGCCCCCCAGGCCGAAGAGACAGGCGTAGGCCGAGAGCGAAAACCGCGGCGTCACCGAAACCCCGAAGTCCACCATGTCCGCCGCGTCTACCACCCGGTCGCAGGTGTACACAAACACCTTGAACAGCGGCGAGCAGCCGGGGACCACCACTGACAAGAACGCCACTGACACAATGTGCTGGAGCGCGCGGAGGCGCATGCATGGCTCCAGGGGAGACCTGCTCACACGGGGAGGGGAGATACTTGTATTCTACTGAACCTTGGGGATGAGTCAAGTCAGGCCATCAAGGTTTGGCGATTCCGTCGTAGCAGCCGCCGGGAGCGCAGAACGGGTGCCGCGGCGCCGGCGAGGCCACTGTACAACTCTATATGCTAACACACCTTACACTCTCCGGCCATCCCCCTCCCATACTTGCTCATCGCGCCGGTGAGCGAGTATGGCTGGAACCACGAGAATCGCCAATCCTCGCCTATCTACCCATACTTGCTCACCTCCTCCCCCTCAAGGTTGAGCAAGTATGGGCGCTGCCCGTCCGCGAGACGCCCGGCAGAGCCCTTCCGAGGAACCCTCAAGTCCGCTCCGCTCGGGCCAGGCCCCGTCCCGCCAATCGCGGCGTGGAGCGGGAGTCCAGAGCGCACGCCGCCCACCACGTCGGCCGCAGGCAGGGGGGCCTGTACCCCGCGGTCACCTGCTCCTCCGGTTCGCACCCCTCGGCTGCCGGGTGTGGGCCGGAATTGCAGGCAGGGTGGTTGTCTCTGGAGCCTGAAGGGCTCGCATGGGATAGCCCAGGGCGACGCCCTGGGTTCAGCGGGATCCGCGGGTCCAGCCCTGAAGGGGCGAGATAGAGGCTCGCTATTCCGCCCTTTCAGGGCTGCCACGGGGCGGTCTGGTTCCCACGGCGTTGCCCTGGGCTATCTCATTTCGCTCCTTCGGAGCTCCCGCCGCCACCCACAATCCCGGCCCGCACCCCTCATCTGCCAAACTGCTTGACATGGTGCCGGATGTTGAGTAGAATCCCCGCCGTCCTATCCGTGGGATTCCGGCTACCTGCACTCTCTTCCCCTGGAAGGAGGTGAGCACCTTGAGCGGCATAGCACTGAGCCGTGCCGGCTGCGCGCCGTGGCGGTGAGCCGCGAACAGGCCCGCACCGGGCACGACGCTAGGGATGCGTCACACCCAGTTCGATCGCGCGCCGCTCGGGGCTGACCTCCGGGGTGCCTCGCCTCCTCGCTGACCAGGCACGCCTTGCTCTCCTCTCGTCTCCCTGAGCGGCCAGGTTCCTCCGGCCCAGCTCTGCACGAGGGCCCGCCCGGGCCCCGTCCAGCGCCGGGCCAGAGCCTGTGTTCCGCCCCCGAAGGTGCAGGGCTTCCTGCGCCGCCCGGGGTCTGGACGAAAGGAGAGAGCAATGGCACTTGCGACCCGAGCGGTTTCGGCCCTGGCCGCGCACCTGGCGCTCGCATTGGGGGCCGCCGCGGCGGGGGCCGCCGAGCCGACGCCGGCCGTGGCCCCTCCGGCGCCGGCCCCCATCGAGGCGCCCAAGGAGGCCGAGCCCGCGGCTCCGGCGAAGGAATGGAGCGTCGCCCTCGATTCGACGTTCAACAGCGCCTACGTGTGGCGCGGCCTGCGGCTGAACGATGAAGCCGTCTGGCAGCCCTCCGTCTCGGCCTCCTGGAAGGGGTTCACGGCCACCCTCTGGGGCAACGTGGACCTCACGGATCGTAACCAGGAGAAGCGGCACGTCTCGGAGATTGACTACAGCCTCGAGTACGGCTGGTCGTGCGACAGGTTGAAGTTCGTTGTCGGTGCCGTGCGCTACGAATATCCGAACACGAGCTTCGACGGCACCACCGAGGTCTACGCGAGCGTGGGGGTGGACACGCTGCTGTCGCCGACGCTCAAAGTCTGGCGCGACGTGGACCTGGTGAAGGGGGCCTATGGCGCCCTGATGGTGAGCCACACGTTTGCCGACGTGGCCCGTCTGTCGAAGGCCGCCAGCCTGTCGCTCGACTGCCAGGGTTCGGTGGGCTACGGGAGCCACCGGCACAACCTGGCCTACTATGGGCTCGCCCGGGCCGCGGCCGCCGACGCGACATTCGGCCTCGGGCTGCCCATCCAGGTCGGCGACCACTGGAGGATTCGGCCCAGCCTGAACTTCACGCATATCCTCGATGGCGCCGCGGCCCGGAGCATGGGCTATCGCGACACCTTCTGGGTCGGCCTGTCCACGACCTTTTCCTTCTGAGCCACTGCGGAGAAACGAAATGGCGTCCACGACCTACTGCTGGGCAGCCGTGATTGCCTACTCGGTGCTGATGGTGTGCGTGGGCTACTGGACCCGCCTTCGCGCGAAGGGGGACCAGGAGCACCTGGGCCTGGAGTTCTGGATCGCGCGGCGCCAGTTGCCGGGCTGGCGGCTGGGGATGTCGCTGACGGCCGGCTGGCTCATGCTCGGCTGGATCGGCTTCGGCATGGGGCAGACGTACCTGTTCGGCGCCACCGGGCTCTGGATTCTGCCCATCCCCTGGCTCCTCCTGTGTTTCATCATCCTGGCGATGGTGCCGTTCGTGCGGCGAATCCCGGCGGTGAGCCTGCCGCAGGCGATCGAGCAGCGGTTCGGCGCCCCGGCCCGCGTCCTGCTCGCGGTCTTCTCGATCTTCGTGTTCACGGCGTGGACGCAGGCCGAGACGTTCATGGCCGGCACCCTGATGAGCGGCTTCCTGGGCGTGGAGCCCTGGGTGTGCATGGTGCTGCTCATCGCCCCCATTGTCTTCTACACCGTGATGGGCG
The DNA here is from genome assembly GCA_035384565.1 of Planctomycetota bacterium. Lineage (NCBI taxonomy): Bacteria > Pseudomonadati > Planctomycetota > Planctomycetota bacterium. The sequence goes on from DAOOIT010000011.1 coordinate 7,236, forward strand.
GGTTCCGCGCGGTGGCGATGACCGACGTGATCCAGTTTCTTATCATGGCCGTGTTCATGGTCGTCCTGGCCGTCGTCGCCGTGGGCGCGGCGGGGCGCGCGAGCGGCGGCGATATCCTCGGGGCGCTGCGAAAGGCCGCCCCGCCGTCCAGCGGAGAGGGCCAGGTGTTCAACCTCTGGTTCAATGGCCTTCTCTTCCCCATCGTTCTGCTGATCGGCTACCTGCCGGGGTGGATGACCGAGCAGGACCTGCTTCTGCGCATCCAGGCGGCCCGCACCACGCGCGAGGCGATGAAGGGGGCCGGGCTGGCGTTCGGTCTGATCGCCGTGTTCGTCATCGGGTTGCCGACGCTGGCGGCGTTCTGCGCGCTCGTGGCGTTCCCGCCCGTGAACGGCGCGCCGCCCGAGGCCGTGGGCGCCGACGGGACGAGGATCATCACGGCCTTTCTCGCGCCGCTGCCGGTCGCGCTCCAGGTGTTCATGCTCGTCGGCATCGTCGCGTGCCAGATGTCCACGGTAGACACCTTCGCGAACGTGACAGCGATGCCGCTGTCGCACGACCTCATCGAGCCGGTCCTGCGCAAGCGGGGCGCGGCGGAGCGCACCCGGGTGGCGGTGGCCCGGGCCGTGACCGTGTTCGTGTTCGTCCTGGCGCTCGGCTGCGCGCTGATCAGCGAGAAGCTGGGGGATGTCTACTATATCTCGTCGGGCGTGCTATCCGCGAGCATCGCGGTGCCGGCGTTCTTCCTGTTCTGGAAGCGCACCACGTCGGCCGCGGTGATCGCCGCCTCGCTCGCGGGCTTCCTCACGACGGTGGGCATGTACTGGTACGAGATGAAGTACCTCCAGGCAGCGGAGAAGCTGCCGGAGCTGCTCCAGAAGTCGTACGGCTACCTGTACGTGGCGGCCGGGGTGGTGGTGTCGGCGGTGCTGATCCCGGTGGTGAGTCTTCTCACGCCGGCACCCCCGCCCGAGCAGGTGGCGGCCGTGCGCGAGCGGCCGGTGGACGACTTCGGGGAGTTCAGTTCCCGCGCGTGGTGAGCCGCGCGCGCCCGGCCGCAGCCGCCGCCGAACACGGGGGTGGCCCGGCGTCGCGTCATTCCTCCTGGTCTTCGCCCACGCGGTCGTGGTCGTCGGCGTAACGGAGGATGTCGTCCTCGGACGAGGGGTTGAGCGGGTCGTCGTGGTGCCAGAACTCGGCGATGACGCCCCAATGGAGGGCGGGGGCCGCCGCGCGATGGAGCTGGCCGCTGCGGATGCGGATGACCTCGCCGGGCCGCACCTCGAGGTCGTGGAGGCTCTCCTCGTTGTCGCCGAAGACGATGAGGACGGGGCCCTCGATGACGCGCCAGAGCTCGCTGCGCCGCTCGTGGGCCTGGAGGCTGAAGCGCTTGCCGGGCTCGAGGAGCAGCAGCTTGGAGTCGAGCGGCAGCTTGCGCTGCTCGCGGAGATGGGTCTGCCAGATGTCGCCGAGCACGCGCTGCCAGTAGGGGCTGAGGCCCCGCTCCCAGTAGGCGTGGCGGAAGGCCTCGAGCGAGTCGTGCTTGAAGCGCACGAAGCCGCCCCAGGGCTTGGACCTCTTGTTCACCTCCATCACGCGCAGGCCGAAGCCACGGGCCTCGGCCTCGATGCGGTTGAAGCGTAGCTCGCGGTCCCGGCTCCAGTAATCGTTCATCGCGGGCTCCTCTGCCTCAGGGCGGGGGGATGCGGTACTGTGCGGCGCCGCCGACGAGGACGCGCTCGGTGCGGGCATCGCGGCACAACTCCTCGAGCAGCGTGGCGACCAGGGAGGGGTTGAGCCCCAGGCTCGTGGCCAGCTCGGCCGCGCCGCACGGGCGGCGGGCGAGGGTGGCCAGGATGCGCTCGCGCGCGTCGTCGGCCTCGGCGCGATGCCGGCGGTGCGCGTAGCGGCCGATGATCTCCACCGGCGCCAGCCCCTCGAGGATGGCGGCCAGTTCCTTCAGGCGCTCCTCGGGCACGGCTTCGGCCCAGCTCTCGGCGGGCGCGCGCACCACGGTGTTGAGCTGCACCTTGTCAATCCGGGCGCCTTCGAGCGCGCGCACGATCGCCCGAGCCTCGTCGGGCGTGTCGTTGACGCCGGCCACCGCCATCACCTCGAGCCACACCTGGCCGGTGAACCCGAGCGTGAAGTCGCGGAGGCCGCGGGCCACGTCGGCCACGCTCAGCCCGCCGCACGGGCGGTTCACCCGCTGGAAGGCCTCCGGCGTGGCCGCATCGAGCGAAGGGATCACGAGGTCGGCCTCGGCCAGGTCGGCCTGCACGGCGGGGCGGCCCAGCAGCGAGCCGTTGGTGAGCACTGCGACGGGCACGCGGCTGAAGCCCTTGATCGCGTGGATGACTCGCCCGAGATCGACGCTCAGCGTCGGCTCGCCCGAGCCCGACAGCGTCACGTAGTCCACGGCCACGCCGGAGTCGAGAACCTGGCGCACCTCGGCCACCACATCGTCGGGCGGCACGAAGCGCCGGCGCTCAGCCGTCTTCTCGGTGGTGCGCCCGAGCTGGCAGTAGATGCAGTCGAACGTGCAGGCCTTGAACGCCAGGAGGTCCACGCCCAGCGAGTTGCCCAGGCGCCGCGAGGGGACGGGGCCGAAGACGTACTTCATGGCGGGCCGCCGGCTCCGGGGGCGCCTGGCTCGCAGGGGTGGGGCGCGCGGCGCAGGTCCACCGCCAGGGCCACCTCGTCGCAATTGGGGAAGCGGTGGCAGCGCACACAGTCGGACCAGACCTTGTGGGGCAGGGTCTCCTTGGCCACCTCGGCCATGCCCATCTTGCGGAAGAAGCCTGGGACGAAGGTGAGCGCGAACAGGCGCGTGACGCCCAGGGCGGGGGCCTCCTCGACGCAGGCCTGGTACAGCGCCCGCCCGATCCCGTGGCGCTGGCGGTCCTCGCGCACGGCCAGCGAGCGAATCTCGGCCAGGCTCTCCCACACGACATGCAGGGCGCAGCAGCCGAGGACCTCGCCGTTCTCCTCGCAGACCCAGAAGTCGCGGAGGCGTTCGTAGACCATGCCCAGCGACAGGGCGAGCATCGCCTCCTTGCGCGCGTAGTAATTCACCAGGGCGTGGATGGCGGGCGCGTCATCCACTCGTGCCTTCCGGACCGCCATGCGTGTCTCCTCGGGCTGACGCCGCCAGCACATTGTACCGTTTGGGCGCGGGGCGTCAAGCGCGGAACGGGCACAGGGTTCACTCCGGGTGTGGGCCGGAAATGTAGGCGGGGTGATTCTCTCTGGAGCCTGAAGGACTCGCATGGGATAGCCCAGGGCCACGCCCTGATCTTCGCCCACATGCCAGGGCCTCGTAGCCCGCGAACGCGGGCGACCGGGCCGTAGCCCAGGGCGACCGAAGGGAGCCCTGGGACCGGGCGTCCCCGCCTGTCCAAGCCCCCGAAGGGGGCGCTTCACGCCTTGAATCGCCCCACTTCGGGGGCTCCCCTGTGGGGCCGCCTCTCCCCAGGGCTCCCTTCGGTCGCCCTGGGCTACGGCTCAAACGCCCCCGTCGGGGGCTAAGCCCCAGCCCCCGGAAAATGTGGGCAAAGATGCGGGTGTTGCCCTGGGCTATCCCATTTCGCTCCTTCGGAGCTCCCGCAGACACCGACAATTCCGGCCCACACCCGTTCACTCCACTTTCCTCTTGCAAACATCGCGTCCCGTGGCATAATGGAGGCGGGGGGAGACGCACAGGGTGGGGCAGGTCCGCCCGCTACCAGGAGGAACGAGCATGTGCAAGACGTGCGGTTGCAGTGCCCCGAAGAAGGCCGCTCCCAAGAAGAAGGCCGCGCCGAAGAAAGGCAAAGGCAAGTAGCTGGCCGCCGCTCACACGATGCTGGCTGCCGGGTTCAACCGCCGCGCCGCAGGGGGATCCCTTTGCGGCGCGGGGTCGTTAAGCCCCGTCGCCGCGCGCCAGGGGGGCTGTCGCGCGGCGACGGCGGCATCGAACGGCATCAGGCGTTCGGCTATTTGAGCTGGTTGATCAGGTTCTTCGCGTCGTTGACCAGGCGCTTGTCCTTGGACGTCTGGAGCACCTTCTCGAGGGCGGCCTTGGAGGCCTCCTTGTCGGCCTTGCCGGCGGCCTTGGCCACCTCGACGACGGCCACGCACGCCTCGTTGGCCAGCGCCGCGTCATCGAGGCAGGCGGCGGCCATCTTGAGGGCCTCGATGTGCTTGACCTCGCGCAGGCCGCCGAGAACGAGGCGCTTCTCGTCCGGCCGCGTGGCCAGGGCCATGGCCTCCTTGTACATTGCGAGGTTCTCTTCGGGCTTGCGCGAGTTGGGCAAACCCACCAGGCGCACGTAGTCGCGCAGGGCGATGATCTTCAGGTTGTCCTTGGGCGCCGACTTGGCCAGCTCGAGCAGGTCGGGCAGGGCGGCGGCGTCGGGCCAGCTCGCCAGGGCGCGGATGGCCGCCTCCTGGATCGCGGCGTCGGCGTCCTTCAGCGCGGCGCGGACGGCGGCCAGGGCCTTGCCGCCGCCGAGGCGGCCGGCGACGCGCAGGATCGCGCACTTCGCATCGGTGCCGGCCTGGCCGAGCGCGGCCAGGAGGGGCTCGACGCGGGCCTCGGCGTCCTTGCCCTTGCTGAGGACGGTGAACGCGGTGCGCTCGGCGGCCGCGCGCTCGTTGGGGGTCTTGGCGTCCACGAGCAGTTTCACGATGGCCGCGCTCTGCTTCTCGTCGGCGAGGGCCTCGAGGGCCTTGAGGGCCTCGATGCGCACGCCCTCGTCGGCATCGGCGGCGGCTTTGAGCACGGCGGGCAGAGCGGCGGCGCTGCGGCGGACGCCCAGCGTGCGGATGATGGCCGAGCGGGTGGGCACGTCGGCGCCGTCGAGCAGCTTGAGCAGCGCCTCATCGGCGCCCTTGACGCCCAGGCGGGCGAGGCTTTCGCCGGCGGGCCCCTTGTCGGTGTCGGGCCCGGCGGCGGCCGTCTTGACGAGCATGGCCACGTCCTCGGCCGTGCCCACGGCGGCCAGGCCGCGGAGCGCGGCGGCGCGCACGGCGGCGTCCTCGCTCTTCACGCCCCAGAGCATCGCGTCGCGGGCGCCGGGGTCGCCGCTGTCGGCGAGGGCGGCGATGACGAGGGCCTGCACGGGCGGCTTGAGCTTGGGCAGCAGCTCGACGAAGGCCTTGGCCACGGCGCCGCCCTTCATGTCGCGCACGAAGCTGGTGGCGATGGCCTGCATCTCGGGGTCGTCGCCCATCAGGGCGGCGGTGATGAGCGGCAGGGCCTTGGCCGTGTCGGCGATCACCAGGCCGCGGAGGGCGGCGATGCGGACGTTCTTCGGCTCCTTGGCGTCGGTCATCTCGGTGTAGATGGCGGCGGCCTCGGCGGCCTTGCCGTCGGCGACCAGCTTGTCGGCGCAGCGCAGGTAAGCGTTGGCGAAGGCCAGCTTGGCCGCGTCGGCGGCCTTGCCGCGCGCAGCCGCCACGGCCTTGGTGGCGTCGGCGCTGGCGATCTTGCCCAGCGCGGTGGCCGCGGCGCTGGCCACGGCGGGGTCGGCGTCGCCCAGGAACTTTGCCACGGCGGCCACGGAGTCCGCATCGCGGCGCTCGCCGATGGTGTTCAGCACGCCGATGAGGAGTTTCTCCTTGAGCGAACCGAGCGCGTCGCGGAGGGCGGCGGCAGCTTCGGGGCCGGGCACGCGCTCGAGGATGGTGCGCCCGGAGTGCGACAGGTCGGCATCGGGCAGCAGCTTGGCGGCCACGGCCACGACCTCGGGCCCGCCGATGATGCTGAGCTGCTGGCACAGGAAGCGCTTGGCGTCGGTGGTGGTCTGTGCCCCGCTGAGGGCGGCGGCCAGCTTGGCCACGATGGCCTTGCGCGCCTCGGCGTTGCCGAAGGTCGCGCGAATCTGGCCTTCCAGGTCGAGCAGCGCCTTGCGGCTGTCGCCATACTTGTAGGCCACGACTTCCTTCAGGCAGTCCTCTACGTTGGCGGCTGGGGCCGCCTCTCCTGCGAGGGCCACGCCCCACAGGCCGACGAGGCCCATCAACGCCGCGCCCAGTGTCCACCGCCTCATGTCCATCTCCTTTCCCGTTAGCCGGGTGGTGCCAAGTGTTTCAACCGGCGCGCAAAGGTTCTAGCGCAAGCGGCCCTCCGTTGCAAGTCGCGTCCCCTGCAAGTCCGCGCGGGAGCCGCTGGCCGCGTTCGTAGTGCGGCCTTCAGGCCGTATCTTGGAGAGCCGAGGATACGGGCTGAAGCCCCCACTACGAACTCACTTCAACGCCGCGAAGTCTCTCCATTCCTTCTCCAGCGTCTCCTTGTCGCCACGGCCGGGGTGAATCAGCACGCGGTAGAACAGCGTGAGCGACTGCCCGGCGGGGATTGTGTGCGCCTTGTCGAAGAGGAAGGCGGGGCTACAGTAGCCGAACGTGCCGCTCATGATGACGAACCACGGCGTCGGGTGGCGGGGATTCGACGGGTGGTCGAACATCGCCACGCCCGCCGCCTTCTTCGTCGCCTTGTCCACAAGGCCGCTGGCGTCGGGCACCATGCCGCTGAAGTCGAGCCAGCGGGCCTTCTGCCCGTGTCCCTCGAGGTTCTTGCGCCCTTCGCTGTCGAGCGCCTGGTACTCCGTCATCTCCTTCACGGCGCGGAACGACAGCCCCGCGTAGCCGCCCCAGTCGGGGCCGCCGTCGGCCTTCGTCGGCGTGCGGTCGAGCACGGCATCCTCGGCTCCCGCCGTCCAGGTCATCCGCCAGTCCATGCGATAGCAGCCGTCCTTGTCGGGCGTCGTTACGGTGATTTCGCGGCGCTCCTTGAGCACGGCCGGCTTGTCGGGTGGATGGTAGTCGAGGAGGATGACGATCTTCGTGGTGCCGTCCTTCCCTTCGTCGAACTTCACGTCCATGATGTCGCTCAGGCCTTGCGACTTGCCGGCCTTATCTTCCTCCCAGTAGTTGAGCTTGTTGATGAACTTCCACGAGAACCACAGCGCCCGGTGCCAGATGTGGTCGCCGGGCCGCAGCCACGTCAGCACCGTCCCGTCCGCCAGGCACAGGGGATGAAAATACGGCTTCCCCTCCGCCTTCGTGAAGTTCAGCGTCCACAGCGTCTTGCCGTCAAGCACGCAAGAGAGCGACTTGCCTTCCTCGTGCTTGAGCGTGCTCCCTGCCCAGGCCGTGTGCATCAGCGTTGCCCCCATCGCCGCGATTGCGAGCCGCCCGGGATTCATCGGCACCCTCCGTTCGTCAGCAAGGGATTCCTCCTCACCGCCCGCGCGCCCCACTCTAGCCATCCGCCGCGGCGAATGCAAGTGGCCATTGGCTCGGGCCGGTTGAAAAGTGCGGCGGTACATGCCAGAATAGTGCCTGCGTCGAGCCCTGTAGCGACAAGTCGAGGGGCCGAGGAGGACCGCAAGCAGGACGCTTGGGACTACCCGAGTTTGGAGAATGCGAATGAAGCGGAACGGCGGGACGAGTCGGCGGAGGTTTCTGGGGCAGGTTTCGGCTCTCGTGGGCGCGCCGCTGGTGGTGCCAGCGTCGTCGCTCGGGGCCGAGGCAGCCGCCCCGCCGAGCGACCGGATCACGATGGGCTTCATCGGCATCGGCATGCAGGCCCGCGGCCACCTGGGCGGCATGCTCGCCCGCCGCGACGTGCAGGTGCTCGCCGTGTGCGACTGCGACCAGTTCCGCCGCGAGGACGCCGCCAAGAAGGTCAATGACCGCTATGGGAACAACGCCTGCGGCTGCTACAAGGACTTCCGCGACCTGGCCGCCCGCCGCGACATTGACGCCGTGCTCATGGCCCCGCCCGACCACTGGCATGCGCTGATGACCATCCGCTGCGCCGAGGCGGGCAAGGACGTCTACTGCGAAAAGCCCCTTTCGCTCACCATCCGCGACGCGCGGGCGATGGCCCACGCCATCCGCCGCTACGGGCGCGTGTTCCAGACGGGCTCCCAGCAGCGCTCGGGCCGCGAGTTCCGCTTCGCCTGCGAAATGGTCCGCAGCGGCCGCATCGGCAAGGTCGAGCGGGTCATCGTCAACGTCGGCGGCCCCTCGCGCGAGTGCGATCTGCCGGCCCAGCCCGTGCCCGAGGGACTCGACTGGGACCTGTGGCTCGGCCCCGCTCCCTGGCGGCCCTATCATTCGACCATCTGCCCGGGCAACCCCTACAATCACTTCCCCGCCTGGCGGAGCTACCGCGACTACTCGGGCGGCGGCATGACCGACTGGGGCGCCCACCACTTCGACATCGCCCAATGGGGCCTCGGGATGGACGAGAGCGGCCCGGTCGAGGTCCACCCGCCCGACGGCAAGGAGTACAAGCAGCTCACCTACAAGTACGCCAATGGCGTGGTGATGACCCACGGCGGCGGGGGCCGGATGGGCGTGAACTTCTACGGCACCCAGGGCGCGGTGTTCGTGGACCGCGGCAAGCTGGAGACCGACCCGCCCGGCCTCAAAGACACGCCCACCGCCGCCCACGAGGTGCACCTCTACAACAGCCCGGGCCACCACGAGGACTGGCTGCGCTGCATCCGCAACCGCCAGAAGCCGATCTGCGACATCGAGGTCGGCGTGCGCACCATCACCGTCTGCCACCTCGGCAACATCGCCTACTGGCTCAACCGCCCGCTGAAGTGGGACCCTGCGAAGGAGGAGATCGTGGGCGACCCCGAGGCCGCCCGCTGGCTCGACCGCGCACGGCGCGAGCCGTGGACGCTGTGAGCAGAGGGACCTCATGGGCGGCGCCTCGGCAACCCCGGCAATCGAGTTCCAGGGCGTGAGCCGCTGGTACGGCGACGGGCGGGTGAAGGCGCTCGACAACATCTCCCTCACCCTCGCGCGGGGCGAGTGCCTGGCCGTCGTGGGGCCGAGCGGCAGCGGCAAGTCCACCCTCCTCCACCTGCTGTGCGGGCTGGACCGCCCGACGAGCGGGCGCGTGCTCTTCGAGGGCCGCGCGCCGGCCTCGGTGGGCGAGTGGGCGCGCCTGCGGGCGGCGCGCATCGGCTTCGTGTTCCAGGCGGCCAACCTGCTGCCCACGCTCACCGCGGCCGAGAACGTCGAGGTGCCCATGTTCGGCCAGGGCCGGGGCCGCCGCGAGCGCGAGCGCCGGGCGAGCGAACTCCTCGAACGTGTGGGCCTGGCCGACCGCGCCGCGCATCGCCCTGCCGAACTCTCGGGCGGCGAGCGCCAGCGCGTGGCCCTGGCCCGCAGCCTGGCCAACGGCCCCGACGTGCTCCTGGCCGACGAGCCGACGGGCAATCTCGATTCGGTATCGGCGGCAGCGGTGCTCGATCTGCTGCTCGGCCTGCACGCCCAGCACGGCATGACGCTGGTGATCGTGACCCACAACCCCGAGGTCGCCGCGCGGGCCGCACGGGTGGTGCATCTGTTCGACGGCCGAATCGCCACCGACTGGGGGGGAGGCTCGCCATGACCTTCGCCAGCCTGCCCCTGCGCAACCTGGCGCGCCGGCCGGCGCGCTCGCTGCTCACCGCCTTCGGGGCCGCGGCGGCCATCGGCTCGTTCGTGGTGCTCGTGGGCCTCTCGCGCGGCGTCGAGCGGGCCTGGACCGTGCAGATGCGCGACCAGGGGGTGGACGTGGTGGCGATGCGCCAGGGGGCGCTGGACCCCTTCACCTCCTCGGTGGCCGAGAGCCTGACCGACGAGCTGCGCCGCGTCCCCGGCGTGGCCGACGTGGCCGTGGAACTGGGCCACCTGGTGACGCTCGAGACGGGCAACACGGCGGTGCTCGTGGGCATGGCGCCCGACGGCTGGCTGTGGCAGACCCTGAGGCTGGAGGCGGGGACGCTGCCAACCCCGGCCGACCCGGAGAGCGTGGTGCTGGGCAGCCAGGTGGCGGCGATCCTGAGGAAGAGACCTGGGGACACGGTGGAGATCATCGGGCGACGCTACGCGGTGGCCGGCGTGGTGCAGGCGGTGGGCATCCTTCAGAGCAGCATGGTGTTCATGCTGCTGCCCGCGATGCAAACGCTGCTGGGGCGCGAGGGCAAGGCCACGGGGTTCAGCCTGCGCCTGGCCGAGCCGCGCGATGCGGCCACGCGGGCCGCCACGGTGGAGCGCCTGCGCCGGGCCTTCCCCGCCCTGGCCTTCTTCGAGGCCGAAACGGCGGCCGCCACGCACCACGTGCTCCAGGCGTTCCGCGCCATCACGTGGGGCACGTCGCTCGTGGCCTTTCTCGTGGCCGTCATCATCATCCTGAACACGCTGCTGATGTGCGTGGTCGAGCGCACGCGCGAGATCGGCGTGCTGCGCGCGGTGGGCTGGGGGCCGGGCCGGGTGCTGGCGATGATCGTCACAGAAGGCTGCCTTCTGGCTCTTCTCGGCAGCCTGTTCGGCGTGGTGCTGGGATATGGCGGGCTGCATCTCTTGGTGTCGGCCCCGCTGATCCGGGCCTGCGTGGAGCCGGCGCTGGACCTCCGGGTGGTGGCCGAGGTGGTGGCTGCCGCGGGCGTGGTGGGCGTGCTGGGCAGCCTCTACCCCGCCTGGCGGGCGCTCCGCCTCGACCCCGTGGAAGCGCTGCGCTACGAGTGAGAGGGTGGCCGCCGCGGCGCGTCCTTGCACGCAAGCCTGCGGCGGATATACTGGGGGACGCCTTGCTGCGGCCGGCTTCGGCAGGGGGGTTGGCGCGGAGCGTGACATGCGCATCGGGATCGGCGGGGGCCTCGGCGTGCCGCCGTGCGGCCGCACGGTGGAGCGATGGGGCGTCCACGGCTTCTACCAGACGGCCGCCGCGGGGCGACGCCATTTCTCCCTGACCCTTCTGCGCGAGGCGATCCCCATCGGGCGGGCCGCGGCGCGCGACGCCTTCTGCCTCCTCGCGTCGGTGCTCGACCCGGCCACGGGCCGCCATGAGACTCTCTCGCAACTCGACGCCGTCTCGGCGGCGGCGTTGCCGCGCGTCTTTCGCGCGGCGCGGGGGTCTGGCCTCAACCCCCATGTGCTCGAAGCCCTGGCGAGCGAGATGGAGGCGTTCGGCCTCCCGCGCGGCCATCGGGGCGAGGCGGCACCCGCGAGCGTGACCCGCCAGCCGTTCCGAGCCACGTGGAAGGACTTCGGTCTCGCCGAGACACGGGATGGGTTCGATCTGTCGTTCACAGAGCCGGGCGAGGCACGCGCGTGCCGCCTGCACCTGCGGCCCGAGCGGGCCGGCAGACGGCTTCCGGGTGCTCACCTGAAGGGGGCAGGGCCGCTGAAGGAGGTCGTGTGGCCCCGCCTCGCCGTCGCCGGCGAGGTGGCAGGCGAGCCCGTGAGGGGCGAAGCCTGGGCCGAGCATGCGCCGAGCGACGTCGGCTGGCTCGTCCCCCGCGCGGGCGAGGGCGTGTTCGGCTGGGACCGCCTTGCGGTGAACCTGGACGATGGCCCGGACCTCGTGCTGGCGCGCCGCAGGGACCTGCGGAACGGGGGCATCGTGCACACGTTCGCCGTGGAGTGGGCCGACGAAGGCGAGGCGGCTCTCTCGCGCGCCGCGTCGCTCGAGCCCCGGCGCCGCTGGGAGAGCCCGCGCACCGGAACGCCCTATCCCGTAGCCATGAGCGCCAGCGTGCCCGAGTGGGGTCTGGAGCTCGACTTCGAGCCGCTGGCCGACGACCAGGAGGCGCCTGTCTTCGGCCCGCTGCGCGCCCTCTGGCACGGGGCGGGAACGGTGCGCGGCCGCCTCCATGGGCGGCGCGTCGAGGGCCGGGCGCACCTCGCACTGCACGGCTATGCCTGCGTGCTGGATACGCAGCAGTACCTGGTGCAGTGGGCCGACCGCCTGGACGCGCACGTGGCCGCGTTCCTGCCGCGGGCGCTCGACGAGGCGGGCCTCGCGCGCTACGCGGGGCCGCCGCACTGGCGGCGCAACCCGGCCGCGCACACGGCCATGCTCGCCGAGCCGCTGTGGGACCTGATCCAGCGCCGCGGAAAGCACTGGCGCCCGATGTTCGGCATGCTGCTCCTCGAGGCGCTGGGCACCCCCTCGAAGCCCTACGAGGCCCTCGCCGCCATCACCGGCGAACTGGCCCACACGGGGTCGCTGATCGTGGACGACATCCAGGACGGCTCGCCCACCCGGCGCGGCGCCGAGAGCATCCATCGGCGGTACGGCGTGGACGTGGCGATCAGCGCGGCCAACACGGCCTACTTCCTGGGCTTCGTGGCGCTGCGCGACTACCCGCACCTGACCGACGCCCAGCGCCTGGCGCTCTACCGCATCGCCTCCACGCAGGCGGTGCGCGCCCACTTGGGCCAGGGGCAGGACATCTGGTGGTCGCGGCACCTGGCCCCCGAGGCGCTCGACCGCTGGCTGGCGGACTCGCTGGCGCCGCAGATCCTCCAGACCTATGCCGACAAGACGGGGACAGCCACGGAGGGCATGGCCGAGACGGCCTGCGTGATCGCCGGCGCCGATGCCGCCACCCGCGAGGCCTGCGTGGCCTTCGCCCGCGACTTCGGCGTCGCATTCCAGATCGTGGACGACGTGCTGGACTTCAGCGACTCGCGCCTTCGCGCCGGCACCGGGGGCAAGGACATCGCCGAGGGCAAGGTCACGTATGCCCTGTTCCGCGCCCTGGGCGCCCTGGGGGTGCGGCGCCGCGCGCGGCTGCGCGACATCCTGTGCTCGTCCGAGCTGCGCCGAAGCCCCGAGGGCCAGCGCGAGGCGGCCGGCCTGGTGCGCCGCTCGGGCGCGCTGGAGGCCTGCCGGCAGGAGGCCAGGAATCTGATGAACGAGGGCTGGCGGCGCCTCTCGGCGGCCGTGCCGCCCTCGGAGCCCAAGACGCTGCTCCGCGCCCTCTGCCTCGCCCTGCTGAGCGCCGACGGCGGCGCGTGGGCCGCCGAGGCCGAGCCCCGGCTCGAGCGGCCCGAGGAGAAGCCGAACAGACAACCCCGGAGAAGATCATGAGGAGAACGGTCCTTCTGCTGGCGTTCGCCGTGATAGGTCTGGGCGCCCGGGCGGGCGAGGCGGCGGAGGCCCCGCGCCCTGCCCTGCTCATCATCCCCGCGCCCGTGGCCGAGTGGAAGGCCGACATCCAGGACGTGCAACACGTGCTGATGTCGGCGGCGAACGAGCTGTGGCGCTACTTCCCCGAGCGCACGCTCCCGCCCATCGTGGTGGCGCCGCAGGGCGGCCCCATCACCTGGTTCCGCCGCGGCCTCCACGGCGAGTACTATGTGCAGCTCAATACCGGCGGCACCTTCTGGAATCAGTACGCCTACCAGATGGCCCACGAGTTCTGCCATATCCTGTGCAACTACCGGGACGACGAGAAGTCGAACAAGTGGCTCGAGGAGTCGCTGTGCGAGCTGGCTTCGATCTTCGCCATGCGGCGCATGGCCGACACGTGGGCCAAGACGCCGCCCTACCCGAACTGGCGGAGCTTCGCCCCGACCCATCGCACCTATGCCGACGACCGGCTCAAGAAGGGCGAACTGCCCCCGAACACCCCGTTCGCCGAGTGGTTCCGCGAGAATGAGGGGGCGATGCGCAAGGAGCCGTGCCTGCGCGAGAAGAACAACGTGGTCGCCGCCGCGCTGCTGCCGCTCTTCGAGAAGCAGCCCGAGCATTGGGAGGCGGTGACCTGGCTCAATGCGCAGCCCGTGCGCGAGCCGCGCACGCTCGAGCAACACCTGGCCGCCTGGCGCGCCCACTGCCCCGAGAAGCATCGGCCCTTCGTCGCCGAGATCGCCAAGGTGTTCGGCATCGCTTTGCCCGCCGAATGAGGCCACATGACACGACTCCTCCTCTCGCTGCTGCTCCTGTCGGTCGTCGCCGTGTGGGGCTGGACCTTCGTGGTGGTGAAGGACGCCGTGGCGGGCTACGGCGTGCTGCCGTTCCTGGCCATCCGCTACACGATCGCCACGGGGGTGCTGGCGGCGGCCGTGGCGTGGCGGGTCCGCTGGCCGTCGTTCTGGGCGGGGGCGGGCATCGGGCTGGCGCTGGCGGCGGGCTACCTGTTCCAGACGTTCGGCCTGCGGCTCACCACGGCGAGCAACTCGGGGGTGATCACCGGCCTCTTCGTCTTCTTTGTGCCGGGAGCGAATCGGCTGCTCTTCGGGGTGCGCACGAGGCCGCTGGTGTGGGCGGCCATCGGGGTAAGCCTCGTGGGCCTGGCGCTGCTCTCGGGCGGCGCGCCGCAGGGGGCCAACGCCGGCGACGCGCTCACGCTCGGCTGCGCGGCGGCCTTCGGCCTTCACGTGGTGCTGCTCGACCGCTATGCGAGGCGCCACGACGTGCAGTCGCTGGTGCTCGGCCAGCTTTCGGCGGCCACGGCGCTGTTCGTCGCGGGGTGCCTGCTCTTCGAGTTGCCCTCGTGGCCGTCGGGCGGCGTGTGGCGGGCGATCCTCGTCACCGCCGTGCTGGCGACGGCGGTGGCCTTCTTCGTGCAGACCTTCGTGCAGCAGCGCCTGCCGGCCGTGCCCACGGCCATGATCCTGTTGCTGGAGCCGCTGTTCGCCGCCCTCTTCGGCTATCTGCTGCACGGCGACCGGCTCACGGGGCTCCAGATCGCCGGCGCCGCCCTCCTGAGCGGCGCCGCGCTGGTGGTGGAGCTCTCCCCCCTGGTCCGAAGGCGCGGCGGCCCCGCCTCCGCCCCCTCGACGCCCACTCGCGGTTGACACACAGGCCGCGAAGTGACAGAATACTGGCTGTCCCGGCGTCCGGTCCCGCCCTTTAGGAGGAGCCGCCTTGGCCAAGTTCGTGCACTTCGGCGTCCCGACCACCCAGAAGCAGCCCGGCGAAACCTATCTCGAGGGGGCCAAGGTCTACATCACCGACCCCGAGAAGCACCCCTACCGGGTGGAGTTCGTGCGGTGCGAGAAGGGCTCGCCGTTGCCCAAGCCGATTCAGACCACGCCCCACGCGGCGTTCCAGGTGGACGATATTCAGGCGGCCGTGAAGGGCCGCGAGGTGGTGATGCCGCCCACGGCGATGAGCGACACGATGACCATCGCGTTCATCAAGGACGGCGATGCGCTGCTGGAGCTGATCCAACTGAAGTGAGCCAGGCACGCGGGGCGCGGAGGCCCCGCCCACACCGAGCCATGGTAGGGCGTGCATACCTGCACGCGGAGACGAAAGGAGAGCGCCTGTGGCAATGAAGAAGTTCATCAACAAGCCCGAGAACCTGGTGAGCGAGCTGCTGGAGGGCATGGCCCTCGCCCACTCCAAGCAGCTCAAGCTCGGCAAGCAGAATCTCATCGTGCGCGCCCGGCCGAAGAACAAGCGCAAGGTGGCCCTGGTCACCCTGGGCGGCAGCGGCCACGAGCCGGCCCTCAGCGGGTTCGTGGGCAAGGGCATGCTCGACATCTCCGTGCCGGGCGAAATCTTCGCCGCCCCTGGGCCGCCCCGCGTGATCGCCGCCCTGCGCAAGGCCGCCAAAGGCCGCGAGGCGGGCGTGCTCTTCATCGTGCTGAACCACGCCGGCGACGTGATGACCGCCAACATCGTCATGCAGATGGTCGAGAAGGAAGGCCTCAAGGTCAAACAAGTCCTCACCCATGAGGACATCTCGGCCTCCGACCCCGCCGAGCGCCGCGGCCTGTCGGGCTGCCTCATCGTGATCAAGTGCGCCGGCGCCGCCGCCGAAGAGGGCCGCTCGCTCGACGAGTGCCTGGCCATCGCCCAGCGCGTGCAGGACAACATGGCCACCCTGGCCGTCGCCGTGTCCGCCGCCACCCACCCCTCGACCGGTCAGCCCATCTTCACCATGCCCGACGACGAGATGAACGTGGGCATGGGCCAGCACGGCGAGGCGGGCGGCGGGGCCATGAAGCTCAAGACCGCCGACGAAACGGCCGATATCATGCTGCCCATGCTCCTGGCCGACCGTAAGATTCAGAAGGGCGAGAAGGTGCTGCTCATGCTCAACGGCACCGGCTCCACCACGCTGATGGAGCTCTACATCGTCCTGCGCCGCTGCAAGCAGATCCTCGACGCCCAGGGCATCGAACTGGCCCGCGTCGCCGTGGGCGAGTTCCTCACCGTCCAGGAAATGGGCGGCTTCCAAATGGTCGTCTGCCGCATGGACGACGAGCTGCTGCGCCTGTGGGACGCCCCGTGCAGCAGCCCGGCGCTGACGATGACGAAGTGAGGCGCGCGCCGGGGCAACGCGACCTGTCGGACGAGGCCGACCTGTCCGACTTGTCCGACCCGTCGGACCGATGAGGCTGGTTCCACTACCCTCCCGAAGGTGCCAACACCTTCGGGAGGGTAACAGTCTTCGGCGTTCTCCAGGAGGACGACAGCGACCCATGAGCGCAACCGTCGGCTACAAGGAACTGGTCGCCATGCTCCGCGCCGCCGTCGAGCAGGTGCGGGCCAACCAGGCCATGCTCTCGCAGCTCGACAGCGTGGGCGGCGACGGCGACCACGGCACCACCATGGCCCGCGCCATGGGCCTCGTGGACCAGGCCGTCGCGGCCTGCAAGAAGAAGGACCTCAAGAGCGTCCTCAACGACATCGGCTGGGCGATCATGGGCGTGGACGGCGGGGCGACGGGGCCGCTGCTGGGCACCTTCTTCCTCGGCATGGCCGACGCCGTGGCCGACAAGAAGCCGGTGGACGCCAAGGGCCTGGCCGCGCTCTTCGCGGCCGGCCTCGCGGCCCTTCAGAAGACCAGCAAGGCCCAGGTCGGCGACAAGACGATGATGGACGCCCTCGTCCCCGCCGTGGCTGCCTTGCGCGCCGCTGCCGATGGCGGCCAGGATGTTGCCGCGTGCCTCGCCGCCGCTGCTTCCGCCGCCGAGCAAGGCGCCCTCTCAACGAAGAACTTCCCGGCCAGATTCGGCCGGGCCAAGAACCTCGGCGACCGCACCATCGGCCACCAGGACCCGGGGGCCACATCGGTTTCACTGATCTTCAAGGGGTTTGCCGTCGCAATCGCAGGTTCATGATGCGTGATGCGTGATACGTGAGAAGATGGGGCCGCAGTCGCCTCCTCCTCTCTTCTCACGCATCACGAATCACGCATCACGCATCAACACACGGAAAGGAGCCGCAACTCATGCCCGACGCGCAGGCGAAATCAGAGGACAAGGCGAAGGATTTCTTCGTGGACGTGCCGTTCGAGACGCCCGGGTTCTTCCTCAAGGGCTCGGCGCATCTCGACTGGGGGATGAAGAACCGCCTGTCGCGCATCTTCAACCCCAAGGACGGCCGCACCGTGATGCTGGCCTTCGACCACGGTTACATCATGGGCCCGACGTCGGGCATCGAGCGCATGGACCTCGCCATCCCGCCGCTGATCCCGCACGTGGACTGCCTGATGTGCACTCGCGGGGCGCTGAAGACCTGCATCCCGCCTGAGACCAGCAAGCCGGTCGTCCTCCGCTCGTCCGCCGGCGCCACGGTGCTCAAGGAGCTCTCCAACGAGGTGATCGGCGTGACGCTGGAGGACGCGCTGCGCTTCAACGCCGCCGCCGTGACCTGCCAGTGCTATGTCGGCGGGCCATTCGAGAAGGAGAGCCTGGCCAACCTCTGCCACCTGGTCAACGAGGGCAACCGCTACGGGGTGCCGACCCTGGGCGTGACCGCCGTGGGCCGCGAGCTGGTGCGCGACGCGCGCTACCTGGGCCTGGCGGGCCGCGTGATCGCCGAGCTGGGCGCGCACTTCAACAAGACCTATTACTGCGAGCCGGGCTTCGACGAGGTGGTGGCCGGCACGCCCATCCCCGTGGTCATCGCCGGCGGCAAGAAGCTGCCCGAGGCCGACGCGCTGGCCATGGCCTACAAGGCCATTGACCAGGGCGCCGTGGGGGTGGACATGGGCCGCAACATCTTCCTGGCCGAAGACCCCGCGGCCATGGCCGCCGCCATCCGCGCCGTAGTGCACGATAACCTCAAGCCCGACAAGGCGTTCCAACTGTACAACGACCTCAAGGGCAAGGCGTGCGGCTGCGGCGACAGCGACTGCTGCCAGGGCTGAGGCGTTTCGCCTTGCGCCCGCGCGCCGAACCCGATAGGATCGAAGCACGGGCGCAAACCGACCGAGGTAACGGAAAGGAGCGACAGGATGAACGAGTTGACGAGGCGAGGTCTGCTCAGCGGCGTGCTCGCGGGCGCTGCGGTGCCGATCCTCGGCGGAGGCCGCGCCACGGCCGAAGAGGCCGCCAGGCCGGCGCTCAAGAAGTACAGGAACGAGGACTTCTACGGCGCCGACGGCAAGCTCGACGTGGCCAAGGCCAAGCAGGCGTACTACGAGCTGATGGAGTACCACAAGTTCCCCATCATGCCCGTGCTGAGGACCGACCAGTTCTGGGTGCTGGACTTCGGCCTCGGCAAGTTCGCCGAGGTGGGCATGGCCGGCATCTTCTACATCAACGACCAGCGCGACGACTACCTGCTCCACGACATCTGGCTGCTGCCCGGCCAGATGATCCCCGAACACTACCACGTGAAGACCGACAAGGTGGCCGCGAAGATGGAGGCCTGGCTCGTCCGGCACGGCACCGACTACTTCGGCAGCGAGGGCGAGCCGTCCCCGAACGCCGACGAGATCATCCCGCCCAGCCACAAGGAGTGCGCCAAGGCCCGGCACGTGGTCTTCAAAGGCCCCGGCGAGGTCGTCAAGCTCGAGGTTGCCGAAAGCCGCCACTGGCAGAAGGCCGGCCCCGAGGGCGCCATCGTCACCGAGGTCGCCACCTACCACGACATGGGCGCCCTCCGCTTCAGCCACCCCCAGATCAAGCTGTGAGGCGCTGACCTCCCGCAGGGTCCGAACCTGCGGGAGGCCGCCCCGTTCTCGTGCCCAGGCTCTGGCTTGCCCCTCCTGCTGTTTCAGAGCGTAGGGTCGGGAGACGGGTCGCGCGCTCAGAGGGCAGGCCGCCCCATGGGCGATTGGCCCGGGGCGGTCACAGGCATTCCTCTGAGAGCAGTGCTCACTGCGGCGGCTCATTCTGCTTTGGGTTTCCTCTGTGCACTGCCGAGGCGTGGGGGTCGTGCGAGCCCCGGCCGCCTCGGTGCCATGGTGTATCACCGGCAGAGGGGGAGAGAGTGATACAGCATGGCATGCGCGGCCACGGAAGACCGAGAATCGCCAAACCGCCATGCTGGCTCACCCGTCGGAGACAGGCGGGATGAGCCAGTATGGGAGAGCCGCGTGGGTGCCTTCGGTCCCCCGGGGCGGGGGGCCGCCTCGCCCAGGCTGCGGCGACTTTGTAGCCCCCAGCTTACAGCTTGTCCGGGACATCTGACAACCCGCAGGCGATCAGCCGACCGAGCTGTCCCCTACCCCACCGCGTCCACCCGCCGGACCGCTTGGGCCGAGTGGGGCGGTAGCATCTCAATGGCAGCCTGTGCCAGCCCGATGGTCAGCCTCGGGAATGGGTCCACCGGCGTCGTGCGCGATGTTGCCTGGCGGCAACACGGCGTCGCCCCCTGGGCAGCCTGGGTGGGTAACGCTCGCGTTCGCAGGGTGTTGCGGCTCCGGTGGCGTGTTGACGTGCCGCCACATGAGCCGTCGAATCCGCCCTTCGCCGGCGGGCGGCGCTGGCGAGCGGAGACAAAGGCGTTCGCCCGGGCGTAGGGTTGGAGTGATGATTGGGCGAGCGCGCCGGCGAGAGAGCTGACACTCTGTGCCACGCATCGCCCCGGCCCTCCGCGCGCCGGCTGGCCGGACCCCATCCGGCACAGGATTTGCTACTCCAAAGCTACTATAGTACTATAGGCGCTCTCTGCGATGGGAGCCGTTGGCTGACGAGGTACATCCTTGTCGCCCTCTCACTCTTGGAACGGAAGCAACCCCAACATGAAGCGAACGACGTCCTGCGGCTGGGTCGGGTGTCTCGTGGCGGTTCTGAGTCTCTCGGCTTCGGGTGCCCCGCTCTACTGGGACGGCGATGGTGTCGGCTCGGTGGGCGGTGGGTCAGGCACATGGGACACTACACTTTCCCGCTGGAGCACGACGCCTGGGGGCAGTGCGTACCAGGTCTGGGTGAATGCCAACCTCGATGACGCCGTGTTCCAGAATGCCCCGGGCATCGTCACCCTGGGCGCGCCGGTGACCGCTCACGACCTCACCTTCGCGGCCCAAGGTTACAGGTTGGTGGGCACCAACGCCCTCACGCTCGGCGGCGTCACGCCCACGGTGTCGGTGGCCGGCCCGAGCGACTGGGCGATGGTGGACGTGCCGATCCAGGGTGCGGCCGGCCTCATCCGGTCGGGCGCGGGCAGGCTGTTCCTCACCGAGGGCAGCACCTTCACGGGCGGGGTGACGCTGAACTCCGGCATCACCACCATCATCAATAGCCCGAACCTCGGCGACCCCGCCAACGTGGTGACCCTCAACGGCGGCACGCTGCAACTGGCCAATTCGAGCGGCTCGGCAGGCGGGCTCTACCTCCAGCTCGGCAACCCGGTCACCGGCGGGGCGCGGACCATCGTCGTGGGCCCATCGGGGGGCACGATTGATGTGCCGGCGATATCGAACGGCGCTGATGGCGCGGCCATCACGGGCATCAATGCGCTCACCGGCAGCGGCACCCTTACGAAGACCGGCCTTGGCTATCTCTTCGTGGCGCAGGCAAGCGACTTCTCGGGCAACCTGGTGGTCGCCCCGAACGGCAACCAGTTCGACATTCGCGCGATGGGCACGATGCTCAACGTGGCCAGTGTGACCATCGGCCAGTCGAGCTATCTCAACGTGGACAACCAGAACCAGCTCATGAGCCGCCAATTCCCCGGCGGGGCAAGCAACCTGTCGTATTCCGTGATCCCGGACCGCATCAGCGACACGGCGCCGATTCTGCTCGAGGGCGGGCGCCTGATGTACGTGGCCCGCAACACGGGGCTTTCTGGCACCTCGAGCCGCGAGGTCTTCGGCGCCACTACGGTGGGGCTCGGCCAGTCTGAAATCCGAGCCGAGCGCGCGGGCGGTGGCGGCTCCGACCTCATCCTCTCCAACCTGATCCACAACGTGGGCGGCGGCACGGTGCGTTTCACTGCCGGCAACACGATCGGCCTGGCCGGCGACAACGGCCGCATCACCCTCCAGCAGGTTAACGGCGTGGCCCCCACTACGGGCATGTTCCTCGGCGGCTGGGCCGTGGTGAACAGCGACAACTTCGCCACCTATGTCGTCCCCGCCAGTCTGGGCGCCGCGGGCGGCGTGGTGCCCTACGGCAGCGCCGTGGCCGGCGCCCCGGCGTATGCCACGACACCCTTTGCCAGCGGCAAGGTTGTCAACCTCACTGCCGACTACACCATCCCCGCCGGCGACAGCGTGGTGGGCGCGCTGCGGCTCGCCGGCGCCGCAACCCGCCAGGTGCTCTTCACCAACCCCGGCGACACGCTCTACGTCGAGAGCGGCGGCATCCTCTCGGACGGCAGTAACAACGCCCGCAACATCGGCGCCACCGGCACCCGCGGCCGCCTCACCGCCGGCACCACCTCGGCCACTACCCCGCAGGAGCTGTTCCTCCACAACAACTCCAACACCACCACCATCTGGTCGCAGATCATCAATAACCCGAACGACCTGATCAACGCCACGGTGGCCCTGGTGAAGGACCTCGACGGCCAGGTGAACCTCGAGAACGACCAGAACTCCTATACGGGCGGGACCTATGTTCTGCGCGGCACCCTCGAGGCCCGGGCGGCGGGCACGCTGGGCTATGGCCCCGTGACCGTGAAGAACTCGCGGCTCAACCTCAATGCAGCCGGCGCCATCAACGCGGCGGCGACCGCCGGCGGCTACACCATCGTGGACAATGGGCAGATCCTCCTGAACAGCACGAGCAACTACAACACGACCTGGGACCGCTTCACAGTGCCTGCGGGCGGCGTGCTCTCGGGCCAGAACTCCAACACGGCCAATCAGGGCCTCGGCAGCCTCACGCGCGTCGCTTCGCTCACCGGCGGCGGCCAGGTGGTGCTCGCACCCGGCGCCGTCGTGGCGCACAACAGCCACTTCAACGACGCCGCAAACGGCACCGGCGTGCGCACCGTGCAGAACCTGGGCACGAACGCCGACCTGTTCTACGGTCTCTACAGCGACTTCAACCCCGGCGCGGCCGGCTCGCTCACCGTGGGCGCGGGCACCGCCTGGACCGGCATCAGCACGGACCGCAGTGATCGCCGCTTCACCCAAGGCACCATCGTCGCCAACAGCGATTTCACCCTCCAGGGTCTCCTGCGCGACAACGGCTACGCCCTCCTCTACCTCGGCGGCACCGGCGGCGGCACCTATGGCATCACCAACGCCTCCGGCGGCCCCATCAATGCCAACATCGTCGGGCGCGTGGCTCTCGATGAGAACTCGCCCGTGAGTCTGCCTAGCGACCTGACCTTTGTCGTCACACCAGGCGCCACCCTTTCGCCGAACCAGAGCAACTCGCTCGGCAGCGGCGGCAGCTTCGCCAACGTCCTGGTTCAGGCCGGCGGCACGCTGGATCCGGGGAACTTCACCGGTGTGCCTCCTGCCATCCCTGGCCCGCTCAATGGCGGCCTCGTGACCGTGGCCGCCGGCGGCCGCCTGCTCCTCAACGACGCCTCGGGCGTCGGCTCCGGACAGGCCGGCAACATCACCATGCAGTCCGACTCGATCCTGCACCTCAACAGCAACAACGTCTTCCTGGGGGCGGCCACGGGCCAGTTCGTCTACGAGCCGGGCGCCATTGTCCGCATCGAGTACAGCAGCCCCTACGGCCTGAAGCCGATCGTTTCGGATGCGCCGGGCGGTAGCCAGGTGGTCTACGAGGTCTGGAACGGCGACCGGACACTCACCAACCAGATTCACCCCTTGATCACCGCCGGCCCGGGCTCGCCGAACGTCGCGCCCGAGGTCCTCACCATTGCCAACGGCGGCATGCTCACCAACGACTCGAACGACCGCCGCCTCAACGAGGGCCGCGGCCGCGTGATCCTGGGCGACGGCGCGGTGCTGGCCGGCACCAGCCAGACCTACTTCAACATCCAGGAAAGCCTCGACGTGCAGGCCGGCGCCACCGTCTACATCGGCAGCAGCCGGTGGGTGGACGGCGACCCGAAGCTGGGCGCCGTGCAGTTCGTGCAGGCCGGCACCAACACGGCCGGCGCGGGCGTGACGTTCAACGTCGTGGACGGCGCGCAGCTCTCGTTCAACCAGGGCAACGTGTTCCCCGACACCGCGCGGCTGCATCTGCCCGCCGCGGTGACCTACTGGCCGCCGGTGGGCAACCCCCCGCCCGGCGCCTGGAGCGGCCAGCCCGGCAACGGCAGCACCCTGCTGCTCAACACCGGCTGGACCGAGGTGATCGGCGAACTCACCGGCAACGGCGCCGTGATGGGCAACACCGGCGCCATGCTCGCCGCCGGCTGGGGCACGGCCAGCAACTTCACCTTCGACGGCCTCTTCAAGAGCGCCAACAGCCAGAACCCCGGCCTCGTGAAGGTGGGCAGCACGCGGATGACCCTCACCAACACGAGCGACAGCACCGGCTCGCTCACCGTGTACCAGGGCGAGCTGGCCCTCGCCGGCCCGAACGGCCGGTGGCGTGGCGGCGAGATGCGTCTCTCGAAGGGCGGCACGCTGCTCTTCGACAACTCGGGCACGGCCGTTGCCGACCGCCAGGTGGCCGGCGGCACCTGGCTCACCACCCTCGCGGGCGGCGATTTCAGGGTCCTCGGCCACGCCACCCAGGCGGCCGACGTGGCGATGTACGGCCTCGGCAACTCCGCAGGCTCGGCCGTCACCGGCATCAGCGGCGGCAACACGGGCGGCTTCGGCACCGTCACGGTCATCCCCGATGGCGACCTCTCGATGCTGCGCACCTCCGTGACCTTCGGCCAGATGGAGAACTTCCAGAGTTCGAGCGACCGCAACTCGGTCTGGCTCCTCCGCGGCGCGGGCATCGCCGGCCTACCCGGCACCCACGACGCCAACGGCGTCTACACGCCTAACGCCGGGAACCCGCAAGACGGCCTCATCTTCATCACCAACCCGAACCTGCTCTCGTCGCTCAGCTACGGGCAGCAGGGCGGCGTCGAGGGCTTCGGCCCCGGCACGCCGGGCACCCCACTGGTGCCCGTGCGCGGCGATCTCCTGGCCGCGGTGGACCCGAACGCGACCGAGGGCGATTTCGCCACGATGGACGTCGCTAGCGGCGCGAAGCGGACCGGCGTGCGCATCCTCCAGGCGTCGGAGTATGCCTCCACGACCCTCGAGAACGCCAACCTGTCGCTGAACCTGCGGCTCACCGGGGCGCTCAACTTCGCGGGCGGCGACACGCGCCTCTCGGTGCTGAAGATGGAGAACGGCTCGAGCCTGAGCGTCAGCGGCGTTGTGCCGCTGCTCACGCAGCCCGCCCAGGTCGTCGTCAACGCAGGCGGCATCCTCGTGCCGTCGGGAGCCACGGCCTCGCTCACCGCTTCGGGAAATGGCGCCGGCGCGGACTCGGTGATCCGCACGGGCGGCGGCGTGTCGGCCTATCTCCACACCTTCGGCGACCTGAGCGTGGACGGCGAGTTCTTCACCGACCAACGCCTGGTGAAGACGGGCAGCGGCACGGCCAGCTTCACGGCCGGCTCGCTCTCCAACCTCCGCGGCGGCATCGCCCTTCACGAGGGCACGCTGAGCATCAACGACAGCCTCGCCAACATCCGCGAGACCGGCATCAACGCCAGCAGCTTCTACGGCATCCACCTGGAGCTCAACGGCGGCACGCTCGACCTCAACGGCAACAGCCAGTTCTTCCGCCGGCTCGAGAGCGGCAACATCTTGCCCGGCGTGGGCACGGAGGGCGGCACCCTCACCAGCGCGGCCCCCGCTCGCGTCACCGTGCAGGACGGCGGCACCTTCTCCGGCCACATCACTGGCGACATCGCCTTCCACAAGGTGGGCAACAACACCCTCTACTTCACCAACAGCAACCCGTACACCGGCGAGACCATCGTCCGCCAGGGCACGCTGCTGCTGCGCGACAGCGGCACGCTGCCCAACACACCGCAGATTGACCTCAACTACGCCCGGCTGGACATCGTGAACGACAACCTCTCGGGCATGAACGACCGAGTGAACCCCGCCGCTGTGATCAACATGCGGGGCGGCGACTTTGTGAACCGCGGCCGCCCCGGCATGCTCACCCAGGAGCACCTCGGCACGGTGAACGTGCTCCAGGGCCAGAACCTCTTCCAGACCCTCGCCGGCGGCAGCGGCGCGACCGAGACGCACATCAACAACCTCGTGCGCAGCGCCGGCGCCACCGTGGCGTTCCAGCAGAACTACGGCTTCGTCGGCACCGCCGGCAACGACACCACGGCCATCCGCTACCTGATCAACCAGATCAACAGCGCGCCCGTCGCGCTCAACGACGGCCTCATCGGGGGCTGGGCCATCGTCAACAACGACCACTTCGCCACCTACCTGCCCGCCACCGGCGTCAGCTACATGAGCAACACCAGCGACGGCTATGCCAACTATGATTCCAGCGACCTCAGCGCCGCGACTGCGACGCAGAACGTCAACGACGGCACCTCTCGCACCATCGCCGCCAGCAAGACCGTCAACTCCATCCGCTTCTCCGGCGGCGCGACGCACACGCTCAACGCCGGCGTGTTGCTGACCGTGGACACGGGCGGCATCATGAGCAACACGAACGCCGGCCACGGCTTCACGGGCGCGGGCCAGATCACCTCGAACTCCGGGGAACTCAACCTCTTCGTCAACCAGAACACGATGACCATTGGCGCCCAGATCACAGGCAACATCGCGCTGACCAAGGCCGGCGGCGCCACCCTGCGGCTCCAGGGCAACAACAACTACACAGGGAACACCTACTTCCAGGCACTGAGCGGAGCGAGCGATCTCAGCGGCCTCGTAGAACTCAACACCGCCAGCGCCAACGGCAGCACCATCGTCGCAATCCCGGGCAATCTCCACATTCACAACACCACAGTCACCGAGTTGCTTCCCAACCAGATCAAGAACACCGCGACCGTGTACCTCTATGGCGGCGGCACCCTGAATCTCCGCGACGCGGGCGGTGTGACCGAGACCCTCGATGCCCTGGTCTTCAGCGATGCCGGCAGCAACGCCAACGCCCGGCCCATCGTCTCCCGCGCCAACGCTCAGGCCACGTCGGCCCTCAACCTCACCGGCGCCACGCCCATCACCGTCTTCAACGACAACCCGACCTCCACCCCCACCATCAGCACCAACGTCGGCAGCCTCGCCTTCACCCGAGGGGCGGGCAATGCGCAGACCCTCCTGGTCAATTCGCCCGTCACCGTCAACGGCCTGGCCGCCGCCGGCCTGCTGCTCAACGCCAACATCACCACCGTGCCGACCGGCGTGGACGACGGCGGCCTGATCAAGGCGGGCAACGGCCTCCTGCTCCTGGGCGGCTCGGGGAGCACCTTCGGCAACCCGGGCGCACCCACCGAGGTGTTCAACATCCAGGAGGGCTACGTTCGCGTGGACCACCAGAACGCCCTTGGCCCCGTCAACGCCATCACCACCGTGCAGAACGGCGCCACGCTGCTGCTCAACAACAACTCCGGCATCACCGGCAGCCTCCAGCTCAAGAACGGCTCCACCCTGAGCGTCACGCTGAACAGCTCCACCCTCGGCACCGTGGGCAGCACCGGCACCGTGGACGTGCCGGCGGGCGCGAACGTGGACGTGCTGCTGCGCGACTACTTCATCCCCGCGACCAACAACGGCAACATCGTGAACAACCACCGCCTCACCGGCGCCGGCACCCTCCACCTGGCCGGCATCGAGTACGCGGCCGGCTACAACGGCGGCGGCATCCTCCAACTCCAGAATACGGCCAACGACTTCGCAGGCACGATCAACATCGGCACGAACGCCATTCTCACGGCCAACAGCAGCTCAGGCACGGGCAACACGCTCGGCACCGCGGCGCTGGCTCTCAACGGCGGCGTCCTGCGCCTCCAGGATAACGGCACGGCCAGCAACCAGACGATCAGCTACGGCAACAACGTGACCCTCAACGCCAACTCGCTGATCGTCGCCGACCGGCAGAGCGGCTCGAACACCACCAACACGATCGCACTCGGCACCCTCAACGTCGCGAGCGGCGCCCACGTTCTCGGCTCGAACTTCACGGGCGACGACTTCTGGGCCGTCAACAACAGCTACCAGGTTTCGTTCGCCCAGGTTGACGGGTTGGGCACGCTCGTCAAGGGCGGCCACCAGGTGCTGAACATCAACGGCTATGCGGCGGGCTTCTCCGGCAACATCGAGATTGCCGGGCCGCAGGGCATCGCCGTGCAGCCCTCGGGCAACCTCTACCTCACCGCCGCCACCAACAACCTCAACAACCTCACCGTCAACGGAATCTTCGGGCCGCGGCCCAGCACCGCGCTCAACGTGGCGGGCGTCCTCGAAGTCGGCGACAACGCCGGCCAGGTGGTCAACGGCACCTACGGAGTCGCCACCGGCAGCGTCACAGGCGCCATGAGCGTGCCGAGCACCGCCACGGTCACCGCAGCCACCCTCCTCAACAACGGCATCATCGGCTCCACCGGCGGCAACGCCACCCTCACCGCCACCCAGATTCAGGGTTCGGGCCTCTACCAGACCTACAACCAGCCTCTTACCCTCGCCGGCACCCTGGCCGACGGTTCCAACCCCACCGTCCTCAAGGTCGCCGGCAACAACATCGTGAACCTGGTTCCGGCCGCCTCAGGCACCAGCAGCGGCGGCACCCAGGTGCAGAGCGGCACACTGCGCATCGCCGCCGCCGCCCCGATCACCGACCCGCTGGGCACGGGCGATATCCAGGTGCTCGGCTACGCCCCGCCCGTGGTCACCGCCGCCACCAGCGCCACCCTGCTCTTCGACAGCGGCGCCAACGCCATCGTCCAGAACAGCAACATCGTCAACAGCGGCCTCGTGCACGTCGCCAGCGGCACCGTCACGATCGGCGGCACCCTTAGCGGCCCGGGCCCCGGCGCCTATGTGCCCGGCCTCCTCGAGGGCAACGGGGGCACCTGGAACTCCGCCAGCCCCATCAACACGGGCACCTTCGGCATCAAGCTCGAGCCCCGCATGGGCAACATGAGCGTCGTCACCCACGACCGCATCACCGGCTGGAGCGACAACGAGACCTGGGTCTACAGCGGCCAGTTCTACGATGCCGACGGCTACTTCAGCTTCATCGAGAACATCGACGACAATGCGGCGGTCCTGATCGATGGCGTCAAGCGCCTCGAGGAGAGCGGCTCGGAGATCTCGAGCACATCCATGATCGCCGGCCAGCGCGGCGCGACGGTCTACGCCAGCCAGAACTCCTACGGCGGGAACCTCTACTTCGGCATGGGACCCAACGGCGACGGCTGGCACGACATCGAGATCCGCTTCCAGCAGGGCGGCGGCGGCGCCGGCCCGTGGGGCGTGACCAACGGCATGAACAACAACTTCGGCTTCGGCCTGAGCACCGACGGCACGCGGGCCCTCGACGGCGCTCTCTACACTCGGCCCATTGACCCTGGCGACGCCAGCCTGTTCCGCACCCCGGTCGCCGCGCAAGGCAACCTCCAGATCGCCAGCGGCGCCGCCCTCAACCTCACCGCCCCCGGCGCCACCCACAGCACCGGCAGCCTCCTCGCCAGCGGCAGCTCCGGCGCCGCCGCGCTCAACCTGGCCAACGGCGCCACCCTCAACACAGGCAACGTCACCATCCCCAGCGGTGTCACCCTGAACGCCAGCGCCCTCAGCGGCACCGCCGCCCTCAACCTCACTGGCAGCCTGACAGGCCGGGGGGCCACGCTGAACCTGGCAAACGTGGCTCTCACGTTCGACTCCAACGCGGCTCAGGTTGCTGACGCCACGATCTCGGGCACCGGCAGCCTCACCAAGCTCGGCACCGGCACCCTTCGCGTCGGCGCCACCAACAACTCCTACTCAGGCCCCACCTTCATCAACCAGGGCACCGTGGCCGCCGCCGGCACCGGCCTTGGAACGGGAACCGTCACGGTCGCCCTCGGCGCCACGTTGACACTCCAGGACCTCAGTGCTGGCCTCCCGGGCGAGTATTACAACATTAACCCGGGGTCAAGCGGGTCCAACCCCAACTTCGCCACCCTCGCCGCCCTCAACGCCCACCTGAGCACTTACACGCCCAACCTGATCTCCTATTCGACGGCAGCGGGCGCGAACTTCGACTTCGCCACCAACGGCTCGCTCTTCCCCGCGCCCTACAACAGCGGCGGGGCGAACTTCGAGGTGCGGTGGACGGGCAAGTTCAACGCCCCCGTCGCAGGCAACTACGCCTTCTGGACCGGCAGCGACGACGGCAGCATGCTCTGGATTGACGGCCAGGAGCCCGCCGCTGTGGACAACAACTTCTTCCAGGGCGTCACCTGGCGCGGCGGCACCGCCATCCCGCTCACCGCCGGGCTCCACGACATCACCATCGCCTTCTACCAGGGCACCGGCGGCTACGGCCTCCAGGCCGACGTCCAAGGTCCCGCCGGCAGCGGCCTCGAGACCCGCCAGCGGCTGCCCAATTCGTACCTGCTCAGTGGCGTCTTCGGCAACCTCACCATCGGCGCGCTCGCAGGCGACGGCACCGTGGCCCTCGGCCCCTACACCCTCACCGCGGGCGGCAACAACGCCGACACGCTCTTCACCGGCCAGATCACGGGCACTGGCGCCCTCGTCAAGACAGGCTCGGGCGCCCTCTATCTCACTGGCGCCAACAGCTACGCGGGGGGCACCACTCTGGCCGGCGGCACCCTCGGCATCAACGGCGACGCCGCCCTCGGCGCCGTCCCCGCCGCCCCCACGACCAACCTCACCTTCGCCGGCGACAGCACCCTCCGCACCACGGCGGCCCTCGCCCTGAACGCCAACCGCCACATCCTCATCAACAGCGGCGTCACGGCCACCTTCGACACCAACGGCTTCGACGTGGCCATCGGCGGCGCCGTCGCCGGCCAGGGCGGCCTCACCAAGACCGGCCTCGGCAGCCTCTCGCTCCTCGGCGCCCACACCTACACCGGGCCCACCACCGTGCAGCAGGGCGAGCTGCTCACCGGCGGCACCCTCGCCGGCCCCCTGAGCGTGCTCGCCAACGGCCTCCTCTCGGCCGGCCCGGGCGTCAGCACCAACACCCTTCTGGTGCTCGACGACTACGACCAGCAGGGCACCCTGCGCGTCGAGCTGGCGGGGCCGAACCAGGGCGCGACCACCAGCGGCTTCGACTTCATCTTCGTCAACGGCCTCGCCACCCTGGCCGGGAACGCAACGGTGGAGATTGACCTGCTGAACGGCTTCGTGCCTCCCGCGTTCAGCACCTACGACCTCCTGGTCGCCGTGGACGGCATCACGGCCGACGTGAACCTTCTGATCGTGGACGCCTCGAGCGTGACCTTCAACTACGGCTGGAGCCTGAGCCTGGTGGACGTGCCCTCCTACGGGCCCGACGCCATGGCCCTCCGCCTCACGGCCGTGCCCGAGCCCACCACCCTGGCGCTCCTGGCGCTCGGCGGCCTGGGCCTGCTCGCCCGCGCCCGGCGTCGCCGCGCCGCATAGGCGGCGGGCACTTCAACGATGATCATCCATCGGGGGCGCTCGACGGGCGCCCCCGCTTCTTTTCGCCATCGCGCCGATGATGCCCCGCCGCCACTCCGCCGCCTGGCGTTCCGGGCTTTACCCGCCGTGCCCCGTTTGCTATAGTGTCCGCGGCGGGTGCATGTTCCACGACCCCTTGGCTGGAGGAAGCGCGATGCGGCTTGCCAGGTTCGCAACGGGCATCATGGCACTGGCTCTTACGAGGATGGCGATGGCGGGCGAAGCCGCGGCACCTCCGACGATGGCCGAGCTGGAGACCTGCCTGGCCAAAGTCCCTGCCTTCAAGTACGGCGAGAGCCGCGCCGCGCTGGCCGACGCCGAGCGGATGATCCCCCAACTGGCCACCGACGCCGCGCAGCGCGCGGCCATCGAGAAGCGCCTGATCGCCCTCCTCGTGGCCGAGGGCACGAACGACGGCAAGGCCTTCCTCTGCCGCCAGCTCTCGCTCGTCGGCTCGGCCGAGGCCGTGCCGGCGCTCGCCAGGCTGCTGCCCGACCCCGAGATGTCGCACCACGCGCGATTCGCCCTCGAG
This sequence comes from Planctomycetota bacterium, assembly GCA_035384565.1. NCBI lineage: Bacteria > Pseudomonadati > Planctomycetota > Planctomycetota bacterium. The sequence goes on from DAOOIT010000011.1 coordinate 38,244, forward strand.
CGAATGCCCTGCCCCGAGGCCGTGGCCGCGCTCCGCGACGCCCTGGGCAAGACCGAGGCCAGGCTGCTCGTGGGCGTCATCAACTCGCTCGGCGAGCGCAAGGACGCCGCGGCCGTGCCCGCGCTCGGCAAACTCGCGGCCGGCGCCGACGAAGCGGTGGCCGAGGCGGCCGTGGCGGCCCTCGGCAAGATTGGCGGCGTCGACGCCCTCAAGGCCATCGCCGCCGTGCGGGCCAAGGCGTCCGACAAGCTGCGCCCTGCCGCCACCGATGCCTGGCTCCTCGCCGCCGACGGCCTGGTCGCCGCGGGCAGGAAGGCCGAGGCCGCGGCCATCTACAAGGAGGTCTACGACGGCGAGAAGAAGGAACACCTCCGCGTGGCCGCCTTCCGCGGCCTCTTGGCCACGGGCGACGAAGCGGCCTGGGCGCTTATCATCAAGACTTTGTCGAGCGACGACCCGAAGATGTGGGGCACGGCGGCGGCCTTCGCCCGCGAAATCCCCGGCACCGAGGCCACCAAGGCCCTGGCCGGCCAACTCGCCAAGCTGCCCGCGCCCGCGCAGGTGCTGCTGCTGGGCGCCCTGGCCGCGCGCGGCGACGCCGGCGCGCTGCCCGCCGTGCTCGAGGCCGCCAAGGGCAAGGACGAAGCGGTGCGCGTCGCGGCCCTCGGCGCCCTCGGCGCCATCGGCGACGCCTCGTGCGTGCCCATGCTGGCTGACCTGGCGGCGAAGGGCCAGGGCGTTGAGCAAGGCGCCGCCCGCAAGAGCCTGGTCGCGCTCCGCGGCAAGGAAGTGGATGCCGCCCTCATCGCCGCCGCGGGAGCCGGCGAGCCCGCCGTGCGCCTCGAACTTTTCCGCGCCCTCGCCTCCCGCAACACGGTCGCCGCTGTACCAACGCTGCTCAAGGCTGCCGAGGACGCGGACAAGGGCGTTCGCACCGAGGCAATGAATGCCCTTGGCGTGCTCGCCGACGCCAAGGCGCTGCCCGCGCTCGTCAAGCTGCTCGTCGAGGCCAAGGCCGATGACGAGCGGGCGAACGCCGAGAAGGCCCTCGTCGCCACCTGCCGCCGCATCGCCGACGCCGAGGCGGCGACGGCGCCCGTCCTCGCCGCTCTCCCCGGGCCGAACGCTCCCGTGCGGTGCGCACTCTTGCGCGTGCTGAGCAAAGTGCCCTCGGCCAAGGGGCTGGAAGCCCTCCGCGCCGGTCTCAAGGACGCCGATGCCGCCGTCAAGGATGCCGCGGTTCGCGGCCTGGCCGACTGGCCCGACGCGGCAGCGATGCCGGACCTCCTCGCCATCGCCCGCACGGCAGAGGGCGCACACAAGGTCCTTGCCCTCCGCGGCTTCATTCGCCTGGCCGCGCTGCCCAGCGATCGGCCCGCCGAGCAGGCCGCCAAGCTCTTCGCCGACGCCATGGCCCTTGCCGCCAGCCCCGACGACAGGAAACTCGTCCTCGCGGCCGCGGCCAACGTGAATCACCGGGCCGCGCTCGACCTGGCAATGGCATCCCTCAGCGATGCCGCCATCGAGGTAGAGGCCGCCACCGCCGCCGTCCAGATCGCCAAGAACCTGCGGAAGACCGACCGCGACATGGCGAAGGCCGCACTCCAGAAGATCGTCGAGGTCTGCAAGACCCCCGCCGCGCGCCAGACGGCCGAGAGCGCGCTCCTCGTGGTGGACGCCGCGATGAACATCGCCCCCCAGGGCATGGCGTCGAGCAGAGGCGGCTCGAAGCCCGACGGCGGCTCCGGCCCGCCCCAAGCCGCAATTGACGGCGACCCCGCGACCTACTGGGACGAGGACGATAACCAGAAGCTCTACCGCTACGCCGTCACCTTCAAGCAACCGGAGAAGGTTGCGGCCCTCAGCATCCTCGGCTACCAGCACCACCAATACGCTCCGAAGGATTTCGAAATCCTCGCCGACGGCAAGGTGGTCAAGAAGGTCGAGAACGCCCAGTACGACGACAACTTCCTCGTCATCAGCCTGGGCGAGGGCGTGACCTGCAAGGAGATCGAGCTCAAGATCACCGGCTACTACGGCAACTCCCCCGCCATCCGCGAGCTCGGCATCTACCCGCCCGGCGGCAAGATGCTCAAGATGGAGACGCCGAAGAAGTAGGGCGTGCATACCTGCACGCGAAATGGCCGCGGAGCGGCCGAAGAGGCGTCCCCACGCAGAGCGTAGGGACGAGAGCACTGGAGGTGACCCGATGATCGCGAAGGGCTGGTTCGGCGGTTCAACGTCCGCTCCCACGTACGGCATCCGTGTTGGTAGACCCAATGCAAGGCAGCACTTCGACAAGAGCTGGCGCACAATCCACGTAGAAATCGAGGGCCAGGTCCACATCTTCTCATTGTCTTCTACCTTCTGGACCACGTGTCCTGAATTCCGCGGCGGAGTGATCGGGGATTGGCTGAGGCGGAATGGCCTGGTGCCATGGCCATCAGGCAATCCCACAGTGGTCGAACTCCTGCCATTGGGGGGTGACCGATTCCGACTTCAGAAGTTGTGAGCCGTGTCCGGAGCAAGCTCCTCACGGTGATGGTGCGAGAAGTGTGAACGCGAGGATGTCCACGCAGGTCTCCCGCCGTGCTTTCCTTGTGGCCAGCGCGGCGGCGCCGCTGGTTGCGCCCCGCCTCGCGCTGGGCCAGGCCGTGAAGGAGTCGAAGACCATGGTCGTCACGGTGCCCGAGCAGAAGGTGCCGGTGCTGGCGGAGTGCGATGTGCTGGTGTGCGGCGGGGGCGTGTCAGGGATCACGGCCGCCGTCTCCGCGGCACGCCACGGAGCCAGCGTGGTGCTGCTGGAGCGCTGGCCGATGCTCGGCGGCATGGCCACCGCCGCGCTCGTCACCGGCTGGCACCGCTCCGACCGCGAGAAGATGGTGATCTACGGCCTCGTGGAGGAGACCGCCCAGCGGGCCGAGAAGCACGGCTGGATCTGGAAGGACCCCCAATACCCCCGCGCCCACGAGACCCACTGGTTCGAGCCAGAGGGGATGAAGATCGTCTACCACGACATGCTCGACGAGGCGAAGGTCCGCACCTTCTGCTACACGGTGGCGGGCGAGCCAATCCTCGAGGGCGGCCGCATCCGCGGCGTGCTGGCCGACACCAAGCGGGGGCGCCGCGCGGTGCTCGCGAAGATCGTGGTGGACGCCACCGGCGACGGCGACGTGGCAGCCAAGGCGGGCGTCCCCTTCGAGTTCGGCCGGGCCTCCGACGGCCGCGTGCAGGGCATGACGATGATGTACCGCGTCTGCAACATTGATGAGGCGAAGGTCAAGTCCTTCCCGCCCGACAAGGCGCGGGCCGTGATGGAGGCGATGCGGGCCGCCATCAAGGCGGGCGAGCTGCCCCCCTTCAACCACGCCTTCTCCCTCGGCCACGCCCGCAACCGCTTCATCCCCAACATGTGCCCCGTCTCGGGCAACCCCCTCGACGAGGAGGAACTGACCCGTCTCACCATCAAGAGCCGCCGCCAGGTGCACGCCTACTGGGACTGGCTTCGCACCCGCGTGCCCGGCCTGGAGAAGGTGCAAGTCGAGCAGACGGGCGTCAGCCTCGGCATCCGCGAATCGCGCCGCATCAAGGGCCTGAAGACCCTCGACGCCGAGATGATCCTCGGCGCGGCCAAGCAACGCGACGCCATCGGCCATGGCATCTGGATGATTGACATCCACGACCCCCTCGGCACAGGCTACACGACGTGGAACGATCGCGGGGCGAAGAACATGCTGCCCGCAGGCAAGAGCTATCACATCCCGCTGGGCATGTGCCTGAACCCCGCCGTGCCCAACCTCGCCGTCGCCGGCCGCTGCGCCTCCTCCACACATGAGGGGCATTCCTCCGTGCGCGTGCAGACCCACTGCATGGTCATGGGGCAAGGGGTCGGCACCGCCGCGGCCATGGCGCTCGATGCCGGGTGCGACCTCGCGCAAGTGGACATACCGCGCCTGCAAGCCGCGCTGAAGAAGGATGGCGTGTACCTCGAGGATATCCCCGCGGAGGGGACTTGAGGTCGTCCAGTTACCTCGACCCGAGGAGCCTGGACGGGCCCGAGCGGGCGGCCAGGCCTGGCGCGCCGGACACGGTCCAGACCTTGATGTTGCGCCGGATGCCGAACTCGATGGCAGCCTGGTGCGACGGCAGCCACACATCAATGCGGTTGCCCGTGATAGCGCTGCCAGTGTCCTCCACCACGAACGTGCGGCCGGGGAAGATGGCAAGACGCACCCGCGCGCCTTGAGGCAGAACGCCCCAGTCGGCCGCGATCATGCCCCTGCCGACCTTCTTCCCGCTCGCGGTAATCCCCTGCGCCTCCCTGCCGCAGCACTTCTGACACGAGCAGTAGGCAGTCACCGTGAACTCCCCAACGTAACCATCGGCCGCCAGATGACTTGGGGCGAGTATTGCGCCGATGAGGGCTGCGATGGAGCCCATCGTAAGCATCGCCTATCCTCCTGGCTGGTCCAGCTTCCACACGCCGCCCTCTGGTCGCTGTTTTCCCCCTGAGCAACCAACGTGCCGCTGAACACGCTCCGTGCCAGACCTTGGCTCATGCCCAGCCGTTGGACGGTCGTAACCCTTTGAACTAAAATCACTAAGAGCGTTGAGGTTCGGGGCGGAAGTCGTGACGAGGGCGCCGGCTCGCCCTTCTATGATAGGGGCATCGCCTCCCCCCGTGCGGGCAGGACATCGCCCGGATGGGGCAGTGAAGTGTACTCGGTGACTTTGCTACTCCATCCAGGAGTAGCCGCGGCTACGCGTGGCTTAGCCCTGCCGCCTGAGCCCGTGTAGGTCGCCGTGTGATGAGCGTCTTGAGGCAGGTGGGAGAAGCTGTCCCCGTTGCAGTTCGAGTGCAGCGTGCCGGGGTGGCGCCCGGTCAGGATGCTCGCGCGGTTGGGCCTGCGGATGAGGCTTCGCGCATAGCTGCGGGTGAAGGCCACGCCATCGCCCACCAGGCGGTCCGCGTGCGGCGCGCAAACGTGCGCGTGGCCCAACGCCCGCCTGTGTGCCACCGCTGCTTGGCCGTGCAGACCTACCGAACGTCTGGGCGGGTGCCCGCCATCCGTCGAGTCCCCTGGTCAGCGATCGGACGTGCTTACTCGGTCCACTCGAGCGCCGTTTCGCCGCCAAGCCTCAGGCGGCGCGCCGAGGCGTCGAAGGCGGGCGCCATCGCCGCGCATGAACGGACGAAGGCCTCGAAAGCCCCGGCATCGGGCGCAGGGCCGCACAGACACACCCAGGCGACGCGTCGGCCCGCGGCGCGCAGTTCGCGGCCGGTGAGCACGTCGTCGTGCGGCGCAAGCGGCTGGCTGCACCAGAGGGCCACGGCGCCTGTCCCGCGCCGGCCGAACGCCCAATGGCCGAGCACCTCCTGGCGGTCGAAGGCGTCGGAAGGCCAGTGGGCGTGGGTGAAGCCCACGGGGTGGGCGTCGGGGATGTCGAAGATCTCGGCCAGCGTGCCCTCGGTCTGCGACAGGCTGGGCAGCGAGCCGTTGCCATACCAATAGCCAGGCCGCGACTGCGTGCCATCGAATGTGCCGCCCGGGTGGTTGACGAACACATGGCAGTCGCGGGCAAGCGATGCCTGCCACAGGTGTTGCTGGTAGCCGGGCTTGCCGGGCCACAGGGCGGCTCGCCAGTTCGCGGGCATCTCCGCCGCGCCCTCGCCGAAGTCGAACGACGCCGGGATCGCCAGCGACGTGAGCAGATAGTCCGTTGTCTTGTGCAGCACCACCTCCACGCCGTCTTGCCGGTAGCGGCGGCAGGCGGGCTGCCGCATCAGATCGCCCAGACCATCGGGCGGCTGGTAGGCGCTGTGGGCGGCGTGTCCACACGCGGCGTTTCGCGGGGCAGAGACGCCCCGCCCACAGCTCCCCGCGAGAAAGCTGATCCAGTTCGTGTGGGCCACGACGGCCTCGGGCGTGGCGTACGAGAGCAGGGCTTGCGTGCCGCCCGTCTCGGGGTAGAGGACGTTGCGGTAGACTCGCCCCTGCGGCGACATGACCACACCGTCGAAGGCGTGCATCGCCAGGTCGCGGAACACGCCGTCCACCACTGCCGCCGCACGCTGCGCGAGGGCCGCGTCGCCCGAGAAGTCCACGACGTTCATCAACGCGGCGACGGTGAGGGGCATGTAGGTGCTGCTGAGGTATTCGCGGAAGCCGACGGGCTCAACCTCGGCCAGCCACGCGGCGCAGCGGCTCAGGCCGAGGGCCGCCTGCTCGGCCCCCGTGCGGCCGCTGTTGCTGAACCGCTCGTGGGGCCACAGCCGCCCCGCGAGAAGCTGACAGCCGTGGAAGAGCAGGCTGTGGTTCTCGCTGCCGAAGCACATCGCGTCGGTGCCGGGCTCGTCGTCCCAGTAGCGGAAGGCGAGGGCGGTCGTGCGGATGGCGGCCTCCTCGTCGGGCGACACGAGGCCGAGATGCACCATCCGCAGCAGCGCGGCGAGCGTGAAGTCCGAGCAATCGCGTCGCTCGTCAATCCCCTTGAGCGTGGCCTCGAAGAGGGCCGATTCGTCGGCCCGTTCCCCCAGGAGGCGGCGGGCGAGTACGTTGAGGATGTGGCGCTCGCCGCTCTGGGCGAAGTGGCGCACGTGCTCGCGGCGGTGTTCGCCGAGGGGCAACGCCGAGGGCTCCGCGGGCGGGCGATTCGCCGGGATCTCGAGCGCTCGCTCGAGGGTCTGGCCCGCGGCCGCGATGGAGACCTTGAGGGCGAATGCGCCCGTTGGGGCGAAGCTCGTGCCCCGAGCCCCCGCGGGCCAGGGAACGAACCCTGGGCCGACGGCGACTCGCGCGTCCTCCGGCGCCGGGTGCTCGGAGGCGAGCGCATCGCGGGCCGCAGCGCGCACGCCCATCAGCCAGCGTTCGGCCGCGGCCAGTTGCGCCGTAGCCGCGGGGGCGCCCGGCAACCGGACGGCGAGGTCGGCTGCCTCATCGAGCACCTGGAGGCCGAAGAGCATTCGGGTGTCGCGCACGCCCAGCACGTGCAGCCGCACGCACACGCGGTTGGCGCCGCGGTGGAGCGGCAGGACGAACGGCGCGGCCTCAGGGTACATGTAGCGGGGCACGTCGTGGCGCAGCACGTGCGCGCCGTTCACCCACAGGTCGGCCGTGCCGCAGGCCCACAGACGGGCCGCCAGCGAAGCATCGAACGGAGCGATGACGTCCGCCATCGCCCACAGGTCGAGCGTCTCGAGCAGCGACGAGAAGCCGCTGCACTCGACGAAAACGTTCTGCCCAGGGGCATAGAATCGCCACGCTTCGGCATTTGGCCCGGGGCGCCCGAGTTCGGCGCCCGTCGGCGGATCGGCGATGGCCGGGTCCACGGCGGCCCGGCGCATGTCATCATCGGACCCGCTCGGGCCGGCGTACGGCGTGCGATGCGGCCCGGCGATGAGCCAGTGTCTCAAGTACCCCTCGGGGTGACAGGTGAAGTGGCATAGCGTCATCGGCGTGTCCCCCTGCTTGCATGGGCTGACGGTCATGAGGAGAATAATAAGGTTGCAGGCGTGGGAGTGCAACCAAGGGTCCGTGCGGAAATCCGGGCGGGGCGTTTCGCGCCCGCTATGGCGCCGCACACAAGAGAGGTGTTCCTGTGGCCCCATCAGCAAGGAGAGTCGCCGTGACGCGCAGACTGCGTACCCGACGCGAGTTTCTGGGCGCTTCGGCCGCAGGGGCCGCGGCGATGGCGCTCGCCCCCGCCCTCGCCCGCGCCCAGGCGAAGAAGCCGCTGAATGTGCTGTGGGTGACGTGCGAGGACACAAGCCCCGACCTCGGCTGCTACGGGGACCCCTACGCCGTCACGCCCAATCTCGACAAGCTGGCCGCCGAGGGCTGCCGCTACGACCTCGCCTTCTCCCACGCCCCCGTGTGCGCCCCGGCACGCTCGGGCATCATCACCGGCATGTACCCCACCACCATCGGCTCTCACCACATGCGTTGCCAGGCCGTCCCACAGCCCTTCGTTCGCTGCTTCACCGAATACCTCCGCGCCGCAGGCTACTACTGCACCAATAACTCGAAGACCGACTACAACTTCCCGCCCCCGCTCACCGCCTGGGACGAGTGCTCGAACAAGGCCCACTGGCGGAGCCGTCCCGACAAGAGCCAGCCCTTCTTCGCCGTCTTCAACATCGGCGCCACCCACGAGAGCCAGTGCTGGCCCAACGACGGCCCCTTCCAGCACGACCCCGCCAAGGCCAACCTCCCGCCCTACTACCCCGACACGCCAGTCGTGCGCCGCAACTGGGCCCGCTACTACGACCAGGTGACGAAGATGGACGCCCAGGTCGCCGGCATCCTCCGGCAGCTCCGGGAGGACGGGTTGGCCGAGGACACGGTGGTCTTCTTCTACGGCGACCACGGCCGCGGCCTCACGCGCGGCAAGCGCTGGTGCTACGACAGCGGCCTGCGCGTGCCCCTCCTCATTCGCTGGCCGGGCGTCATCAAGCCGGGCAGCACGAGCGACCGCCTGGTGTGCTTCATAGATTTCGGCCCCACCGTGCTCTCCATCGCCGGCATCCAGCCGCCCGAGCACATGCAGGGCCGCGCCTTCCTCGGCCCGTTCGACACGCCGCCCCGCGACTGCGTGTTCGCGGCGCGCGACCGCATGGATGAGACCTACGACATCATCCGCTCGGTGCGCGACAAGCGGTTCCGGTACATCCGCAACTTCGAGCCGCACAAGCCCTACGCCCAGGTCATCAAGTACATGGAGAAGATGCCCATCCTCCAGGAGATGCGCCGCCTCCACGCCGAAGGCAAGCTCTCGGGGCCGCCCGCCCTCTGGTTCGCGGAGAGGAAGCCCGTCGAGGAGCTCTACGATACGACGAAGGACCCGCACGAGATCGACAATCTCGCGGGGAAGCCCGAGTTCCAGGACACGCTGGCCAAGATGCGCAAGCAGCTCGACGACTGGATGAAGGAGACGAAGGACCTGGGCCTCATCCCCGAGGCCGAGCTGCGCGAGAAGGGCATCCCCGGCGGCAAGCCCGACAAGACGGCGGATCCGAAGATCGAGCCGGCCGGCGGCAAGTTCGACAAGCCGGTCACCGTGGCGATCACCTGCCCCACCGAAGGCGCGTCCGTCGCCTACACGCTCGACGAAGGCCCGGCGCCGCACTGGCGGCTCTACTCCAGGCCGCTCACGCTCGAGAAGAGCGCCACCGTGCGCGCCCGGGCCTGCCGGATCGGGTGGAAGGATAGCGGCGAGGTGAGAGCTGCTTTCGAGCTTTGAGGGTCCCGCCAGTCTCATGGGTGATACGTGATACCTGAGAAGGGAGACCGTCCCCTTCGTTCCTCTCCCGTATCCCGTATCCCGCATCACGTATCACGTATCACGCATCACGCATCACGCATCACGTCCTCTGGCACCGCGAGCAGTAGTCGAAGAAGCCGAGGCGCTCGAGGTCCTGGTGCAGGTGGTGCCGCTGCTCGAGGGTGAGGTCCCGCAAAGGCGGGCGCACGGGGCCGCAATCCACGCGAATCATCTTCATCACGGCCTTGAAGGCGGGCAGGCCGCCGTGGCGCAGGAGCGTCTGGATCATCTCCACGGCGCGAAGCTGCGCGGCCTGGGCGCCGCCGAGGTCGCCTCGTTCGAACGCCTCGATAACGCGCCGGTAGAGCGGCGCGGCAAAGTTGTAGGTCGTGCCCACCGCGCCCCTCGCGCCCAGAACGAGCGCCGACAGCAGAATCTCGTCGCGGCCGAAGAGGATGTCGTACCGCCCCTCGCGCAAGCGCACGCTGCGGTGGTAATCCATCAGATTCTCGTAAGTGAACTTCGCGCCCGCGAGCGTGGGGATGCGCTCGGCGGCTCGATCGAGGAACTCGGCCACAGGCACGTTCACGCCCGTCATCGAGGGAATGTGGTAGTAGTAGAAGGGCAGCTCGGGCGCGGCCGCGGCCACCTCGGCGCACCAGGCCACCAAGTCGTCGGTGCTCGCCGGCCGGAAGAAGCAGGGCGCCATGGCCCCGATGGCCCGTGCCCCGACCTTCTGCGCGTGCGCAGCCAGGGTCTTGGCGTCCTCGGTGCAGGGGTGGCCCACGTGAACGATCACCGCGAAGCCGTCGGGCGCAACGGCCCGCCAGCGCTCGGCCAAGGCCAGCCGCTCGGGCACCGTGAGCGACAGGCTTTCGCCCGTGGTGCCGCACACGAAGGCACCGCCCACGCCGCTCAGAACGAGCGACTCGGCCTGAATCTCGACCTTGTCCAGATTCAGGCTGCCATCCACGTGGAACGCCGTGAACGGCGCCGCCACGAGACCCGTGATGTGTTCTGGCATGGATACACTTCCTCTTCCCTCCCGCAGGCTCCAATACCTGCGGGAGGGTAACTGGGGGACTCGGGGAGCCTGTCGAACGAATCGGAGCCGTCGGGAGGCCAGGCTAACCCCCGCACACGCCCTGCATCATGCCCAATCGGTCGCTGCCGCGCAAGGCCCTACTCCGCCGCCTGCGGCGCCCGCCGAGAGACCGAAGGCCGGCTGGACCAAGGCACCCACCGCGGAGGCGCCAGTCCCTCTGAGAGCAGGCTCATCAGGGCTTGGCGATCCTGATGTGGCAGCCGCTGGGCAGCGTGGGACGCGGGCGGCAGCGACGGCGAGACCTCCCCATAACCCTCTATACCGCAAAACTTCACCCCCTCCGGCCATTCCCGCCATTCATTCCCGCCCCCATGCTTGCTCATCGCGCAGATGAACGAGTATGGCCGGAGCCGCGAGAATCGCCCATTCTCGCCCATCTATTCATGCTGTATCACTTTCCTCCTCACAGGGTTGATACAGCATGGACAGGCTGCGCCCGCCAGCCGCTCGGCAGGGCCCTCCCCAGAGCCGCCAGGTCCCCCACGAGAAGGCGCGCCCACACCCTGCGCCGGCCAGTCGAGGCAAGAGCGCCAAACCCCGAAGAGCCCGAGAACAGATCCGCGCGCAGACCATCTTGCGTTCCGAGCCGCCGCGAGTACACTCATCGAGCGGAAGGTCCAGGATGAGGAGCAGCGTGTGGCGGACAATCGAGTGTGGAAGGCCTTGGCAGCGGCGACCTGGCATCCGAGGTGGCGACGGCCGCCGCTCTCCGGGGCGATGGCCGCTGAGGAACTCAACCGGCGCGATGGGAGCCATGCCGTGGGGCAACGGAGGGAGACATGACCCGAGACTCCTTGGCCAGGGGAACCTGGACCCGGCGGGCATCCGCAATCCTGGGGGCATTTGCCGACCGTCGCCTGACGATCGCCGGCCTATGGGCGCTGGGGCTGGTCGGGATCGGCCTGTCGCTGGTGCTGCCCAGCCAGGTGGGGCGCCTGACCCAACTGTTCACCGGCGACGAACAGGTGGCTTGGCCGCCGGTGCTGCGAATGATCCTCTACCTGGTGGGGGCGCAGCTCGGGCTATCGGCGATCAGCTACGTCCGGGCACGCTCGGAAATCTCCCTGCGCGAGTCGGCGATCGCCAGGCTCACCCTGCGTCTCTACGGCAGGATCCTGCGGTTCGGGGCCGACTTCTTCCGCACCCAGGAAGTGGAGCGGATCAACGCGCGGGCCATCGAGGACACGAGTCGGGTGGGCGCGTTCTGGGCGGAGGCACTGGTGGCAGTGCCCCTGGCCGGAGCGAGCATCGGCGTCCTGGGCGCCGTGATGGTGCTGGACAACTGGCTGCTCGGCCTGTGCATGATCGGGCTCTCGGCCCTGTCGGGCTATTTCGTCTTCTTCGACCGGCAGATTCAGGCGGGCAACCGCGAGGTGCGCGAGGCCTGGGAGGCCATCCGCGCCCGCACCAGCGAGATGGTGGCCGGCGTCTCCGAAATCCGCAACCACGGCGCGTTCGACTACGCCTTGGGAGACCTCGCCAGGGCCTTCCGCAGCTACCAGGGTGTCACCGAACGCGTCGGGCGCCTGGTGGCGATGTTCCGAGCGATGGACCCGCTGGTGGCGACGGTGCAGAAAGGGGTGCTGTTCGCGGTCGGCGCGGCCCTCTGCATCGCCAGTTCCCGCCTGGCGCACCTGTCCGGGCCGATGACTTGGGCGCGCGTCATCAAGTTCATGCTCCTGGCGCAGTTGTTCCAGAATTCGATCACCCAGTTGTCGTCCTACTTGCTCCAATGGCGGATGACTCGCGAGAGCGCGCGGAGGATCGAGGAGTATCTCGAGCGCCCGTGCGTGTTCGAGGCGGGCGGCCCCGGCGAGCCGCTCCCCCGAGAGGCTCTGCCCATCACATACGACCGGGTGAGTGTGGTCGGGGAGACGGGTCAGAGCATCCTGCGGGACGTTACGCTCGGGGTCGAGGCCGGCCAGCACATCGCGCTGTGTGGGCCGTCCGGCTGCGGCAAGACGACGCTGCTTCAGACCCTCGTGCGAGGCGTCGAGCCGAGCGGCGGCCGCTGCCTGCTGGGAGCCGCCCCCTTGGAGCGCTACGACCTGCTCTCCCTCGCACGCGGGGTCGGCCTCGTGCCGCAGACCCCCGTGCTGCTGAACACCAGCATTCGCCAGAACCTGTTGCTGTCGCTCCGGCGGCCCGCGGACCGCTGCATCGAGGATGAGGCCGGCCCCATAGATCTCCACCGCCTCGACCACGTGCAGCGCCCCGAGCAGCTCGACCAGGAGTTGCTGGCGCTCGTGAGGCTCGTGGGGCTGGAGACCGATCTGATCGGCAAATGCCTGGATGGCCCGTTGCCCCACGCGCCGGCGGCGAAGGACCTCCGGCTGCGGATCGGGAAGCTCAGGTCCCGGGTCGCTCGGGCGCTGGCGAGCGGCCCCCCTGACTCGGTCGTCCGCTTCGACAGCTCCGAGTCCTTCGCTGGCAGCCTGGAGAGCGGGTCCTATGTGGACGCCTTGACCCTGCGCGAGAACCTCTTGCGGGGCCGGCCCAACTCGCTCGTGCTGGGCGCACCGGAACGGGTGGACAGGCTGATCGTCGAGGCACTGCGCGAGGAGGGGCTGCTGGACGCTGCCCTCCTCCTCGGCCTCGAGTTCATCGTCGGGGAAGGCGGCAAGCTCCTCTCGGGCGGCCAGCGCCAGAAGGTGGCCATCGCGCGAGCGGTGCTCAAGAACCCCAGCCTGCTGCTGCTGGACGAGGCGACCGCCAGCCTCGACGAGGCGTCCCAAGCGCGCGTCCTGGACATGATTCGAACGCGCCTCGGCCGCAAGACCGTGATCTCAATCACCCACCGCCTCAGCGCCGCCCGCGAGAGCGATCGCATCGTGGTGATGGACCGCGGTCAGGTGGTGCAGCAGGGGAGCTACGACGAGCTGGCCCGTCAGGACGGCATGTTCCGCTGGCTGATGCAGCAGGAGCGAGGCGAGCGGACCGCGGATTCCCACCCGGTCGGCGCGGCAGCGGGCGCCGCGGGCCTGCGCGAAGAGCTGCTCCGCAAGCTGGCCTTCTGCACGCTCTTCCACGGGCTCAAGAGCGCCCAGTTGGCCTCCCTTGCGCGCGAGATGCAGATCGTCCAGTGCCCCAAGGATGCCGTGTTGTTCCGCCGCGGCGACCCGGGCCGCGACCTCTACGTGGTTCTCGACGGCCAGATCGAGTTCTTCGTCGAGCGGGGCGCCGAGAAGGCGGCCGTGGTCGTGAACCGCACGGGCCCGGGCGGCGTGTTCGGCGAATTGGCGACGTTCGGCCAGGGGCGGCGCACCGTGGGCGCCCGGGCGGCGGCCCAAGCCACGCTCGGCGTCCTGCGGCGCGACGCGCTCGTCAGGCTGCTCCACGCCGAGCCGGGCATCGCCCTCGAACTGCTCCGCATCGTGTCGAGCCACCTCGCGCGCACCGCCGACGCCGCGTACGGGGAGCCGGCATCCGCGCCTGGTGTGGCATAGGCAGACGCCATTGGCCCCAGGAGGGCGAGACGAATGGAAGCGCACAGCCGAGTCTTGCAGACGTACCTGGGCATCGCGCCGCGCACGAGCGAGGAGGCAGCGCTGCGGCTGCTGGTGGACCTCGGCCGCCAATACGCCGACGCCGAAGAGGGCTCGCTGCTCGTGTTGGACCCCAGGACCAATGAGCTGGTCTTCGCCATGACGTCGGGCGACCGCCAGTCCGAGAAAACCCTCCTCGGCCAGCGGGTCCCCATGGGCCGCGGCCTGGTGGGGCTCGCGGTCGCCACGCGCGAGGTGCAAGCCGGGGCACCCACTTTCCGCGACCTCCGCCAGCGCAAACACCGGGGGGCCGCCGGGAGCCAGCCCACCGCCGTCCTGGCCGCGCCCATGCTCGTGCGCGAGGAGGTCATCGGCGTCCTCACCGCGGCAACCTTCCGCCCCGGCCGCCATTTCACACAGGCCCACGCGGCGTTCTACGGCAAGATCGCCGCGGTGGCGGGCCTCGTGGTGGACCAGCAGCAGCGCCTCGCCGCCGTCGAGCATCTCGACAAGGGCGGGCGGCTGCCCGCCGCCCGCACGCGCGAGCAGCGGCTGCAGGCCGAGATCGTCGCCCGCGTCGTTCGCCTCACCGCCGGGCGGCCCGAGCGCCTGGCCCGCGTGGCGGCGCTCCTGGCCGCCGTCGAGGCCCTCGGCCGGGGGCCGCAGCCATGAGCCGCATCCAGCGCGCCCTCCAAGACTCCTTCCGGCGACTTCGCCGTGCCCGCCTTCAGCCGGTTCAAGTCGCGGTCGTGGACAGCGGCGTTGACGCCACGCACCCCGCCCTGCGCGGGCGCGTGGCAGCGGCATGGCAGGTCATCCCGGGCGCGGACTCGCCCCGACTGGCCAGGGTCTCCCGCGCGCGGAACAACGACTCCTTCGGCCACGGCACGGCGGTGGCGGGGATCATCGCGGCCATCGCGCCCAATGCCCGCCTGCTCGACATCCGCGTGCTGGACGAGCATTGCCAAGGGGGCGGGCAGGCGCTCCTGGCGGGCTTCGGGCAGGCCATGGCCGCGGGCGCCCGCCTCATCAACCTCAGCCTCGCCTGCGTCGCCGAATACGCCCCCCAGCTCCACGACCTGTGCGAGCGGGCCTATCGGCGAAACCAGATCGTCATCGCCGCCCGGCGCAACATGCCGCTCGCCGACAACGGCTTCCCCGCGGAATTCTCCTCATGCATCAGCGTGGACGTGATGGCCTCCCCGTCACCCTACGCCATCGCGTTCCTCGACCCGCCGCCCATCGAGTTCGCGGCGCGTGGCGAGAACGTCCGCGTTCTCGCCGCCGGCGGTGGCACCACGCATCAGACGGGCACGAGCTTCGCCACGCCGGCGGTCACAGGGCTGTGCGCCCTCCTCGTGGGCGCCTACCCCGACCTGAAGCTCTTTGAGCTCAAGACCTTGCTCAAGCATTTCGCTCGCCGCCCGGCCTGCGGCAGGGACAGGCATTCGGGTTCTTGACAGGGCGGATTGCGGCTGGTATACTTTGCGGAGCACGCGAGTGGCCGTCCACCCGGCAGGTCATCTGTGCAGAGGCGCTCCTCTTGGGCGGGGGGTGCCGTCCGGAGTCCTCAACCGAGACAGAGGAGGACGAACGATGGGGAAGTTCGAGGATCCGCGGACGTTCCTGAAGAAGAAGCTGGGACCGGTCGGATTCAAGAAGTTCCAGGAGGGGATGCGCCTCGCCGCCGAGGGCAAAGGGGAGAAGAAGCCGAAGGCGGACGTCGAGGGACAGTCTGCTTCCTGCTATTCCTCCTGCGCGAGCTACTGCGACAGCAACAGCTTCCTGTCCTCCGGCGCCTACAGCAGGTTCAGCTTCGACTGATCGACGGCAATGGACTTCGCGCCTGTGGCCGCTTCGCCTGATAACGTGGCGACGGGTGAGTCCGGCTCGAGCCGGCCGCTGTACAAAGTCTTCTCTACGGACTCCGGCCACTACCTTTACGATACGGCCACGAATCAGATCCTCACCGTGCCTGAGGACTTTGCGCGCCACCTCGCCGAGGGAGCCTTCTCGCAGGGCGAGCTCGACGAGATGGCCGCGGACCCCTGGGACGGCGTCCTCGTCCCCACCTCCGGCCTCCCTCTGACGCCGAGGCTGGACCGCGCCACCGTCGAGAGCGCGATCCAGGGCGAGTGCAAGCAGCTCATCCTGGAAGCGACCCGCGACTGCAATCTGCGCTGCAAGTACTGCCTCTACTCGGGCCGCCAGCCCGGCCGCCGCGGCACCTACGAGCAGCACATGGCCCCCGACACGGCGCGCAAGGCCGTGGACTATCTGGCGGCCCACTCATCCCGCTGCCCCGAGGTCATTGTCGGCTTCTACGGCGGCGAGCCGCTCCTCAACCCCTCTCTCATGCGCGCCACCGCCGAATACGCCCGCCGAACCATCACAGACAAGAAGCTCACCCTCACCCTCACCACGAACGGCACGCTGCTCAACCGCGAGACGATGGACTTTCTCGCCGCCAACGAGTTCTTCGTCTACGTCAGCATGGACGGCCCGCGCGAGGCGAACGACCGGAACCGCGTCTTCGCCGGCTCGGGGGAAGGCACATCCGACCTCGTGGTGGCGCGGCTGCGCGAGTTCCAGCGGCTCTACCCCGACTACTGCCGCCGCTCCGTCGGCTTCTCGATGGTCATTGCGCCCGGGGCGGATCTCGCGCGCATGGCCGAATGGGCCGGCGAATGGGACCTCGCCCTTGCCACCGTGACCCGCGCCTCGGACGACACGGGAGAACTCGAGGAAGCCTTTCGAGCGCAGCCCGTGACCGGCTACGAACAGCTCAAGGCCCAGTACATCGAGGCGGCTCGCACCGGCACGTTGCCGCAGCGGCGCGGGCGCATCGGCTTCGCCCTCCACACCGCCCTGTTCTCCATCGGGCTCTCCACCCTGCGCAAGCGGGCCGTGCCCACATCGCCTCACGACCGCGCTATCCGCCGAGGCATCTGCATCCCCAGCAAACAGCGGCTCTTCGTGGACTGCAACGGCGACCTCTTCCCGTGCGAGAAGACGGACGGCTTCCGCCACCTCCACCTCGGCCACGTGGACACTGGGGTGGACGCCCGGAGGGCCTATGACATCATTGTCGGGTTCCACGAGTTCCTCGCCGAGGAGTGCGCCTCGTGCTGGCTCTGGCGGCTGTGTCCCGTCTGCTTCGTGGGGGCGACCGTGGGGAATGCCTACGCGCGCGACAAGGCGCGGCGGGTCTGCGAGATGCATCGCCGCGAGATGGCCGACACGCTGAAGACCTACTGCACCATCCTCGAGCACGATCCGGGCGCGCTCGATTGCTTCCTTGACTCGCAGGCGGATTTGGTGTAGAAACCCCGTGTCGTGCGTCGGTGGCTTCTCCCTGGACGCTATGGGGGTTTCCGAATGGCCTCGCCTCCTGAAGCCGGCGCCCGCCTCGGGGCTGCGCAACCGGCGCTTGACCGCGCCGCCTGCCAGCGCGGCCGGCTCGGCCGGCTGTTGCGCCGCCTCCTCGCGGAGGCCGTCGCGTCGTGCCGGGCCACCGAAGGTACCCTCTGGGTCCCCTCCCCCACTGGCGCGGCACTCGAGGGAGCGCTCAACCACGGCCAAACGCCCGACATTCTGGAGGCCGCCTCCGTGCCCGTGGCCGACAGCGTAATCGGCCTCGTCTTCTGCACGGGCGCCGCGGCCTGCATCGGCCCGGACGACCCTCACAACCCGAGTGTGGACGAGCAAACCGGCCTCCCCACCCGCGCGATGGCCGCAGCCCCCGTTCGCATCGGGTCCGATACGGTGGCCGTGCTCTCGGTGATCAACCCGGCGGGCGGCGGCGTCTTCTCGCGCGCCGACCTCGAGGCCCTCGAGTGGAAGGCGTATCTCGCGGCCCTGGTGATCGAGGACGCACACGATGAGCCCTGAGCCCGTGGCCATAGACGCGGCCCGCCTCGCAGCCGCCACCGGCAGCGGCGTGCGGGTGCTGCTGGTAGACTCGGGCGTGGAGGTGAGCCACCCGGCGTTGCAGGGCGTGAGAATCCCCTGCTGGGGCGTGCGGCTGGCGGAGGGCGCGACGCCGTGCGTCGTCGAGGACAGCGGCGGCGACGCGGCCGGCCATGGCACCGCCGTGGCCTGGCTGCTGCACCAGCACGCGCCCGAGGCCGAGCTTCACAGCCTGCGGGCCATCGGACCCAGCCTCCACGGCTCGTCGGCCCTCCTCCTCGCCGGCCTGCGGTGGGGCGTCCGGCAGGGCTACGACATCCTCGTCTGCAGCTTCGGCACAGCCTGCGAGGATTTTCTGCGCGACTACAAGCGGTTGGTGGACCAGGCCTTCTGCCGCAACGTGTGGCTTGTCGCCGCGTCGGGCAACGTGGACTTCTGCGCGGCGGAGTACCCCGCGCACTTCCCCACCGTGCTTTCGACCGATTTCGCAGCGCTGCACGGTCTGGCCCTACAGCGGCGGCGGGGAACCCTCGTGGAGTTCGTGGCGAACGGGGAGGGCCTCCATGTGCCGTGGCGGGGAGGAGGCTACCGCACGGTATCGGGGTGCAGCTTCGCCGCGCCCCATCTCGCCGCCCTTGCGGCCAGGGTGCGCCAGGCCCATCCCGCCTGGAACGCCTGCCAGGCCAAAGCCGCCCTCTACGCGCTCGCGGAAGAGGCCCCTCGCGAGGCCCTGCGCACCTGAGAGTGCCCAAGCGTGTCTCTGCGCACCCTGCGCGTGTCGGCCGCGTCGAGTGGGCGAGCGGATGGGCGGATGGCAATCACCCGCTCACCCATCCCTTTCGGTGGCGGCCCCCCGCCGCCTCAGCAAGTCCTTCAGCCACGCCGGGCAACCCGGGCCGCTGAGGAACTCCCGAGTATAGGCGTATCCGGCCTCCGCGATCTCGTCCATGGCCTCGAACTCGAGGATTCCATACCGTTCGACGGGCGGGCGCAGGCAGAGGTCGGCGTCGCGTTGGACCTCCTCGGCCTTGTGGTCGCTGCCGATGACCAGCGTGCGGATGAGGACGTCGAAGATGCCGGGGATGCGCCGGGCTCCCCTCTTCCGCCGCCGCAGGCGGTCCCAGAGCAGGCGCCAGGGCGAGGGGAACTCCTCGCCTTCGACGGCCATCTCCACGGGAGGGCTGACGCTGACCGCGATGACCCGTTCGCAACCGGCGCGGCGGAGCAGATCGCCGGGGAGGTTGTTCAACACCCCACCATCCACCAGGAGGTGGCCATTCTGAATGGCCGGCGGAAAGACGCCGGGCAGGGATGCGCTGGCCCGCACGGCCTTCCAGACGCGGCCGCGCCGGTGGACCTCCAGGTCGGCCGTCGTCAGGTTGCACGAGACGCAGAGGAAGGGGAGCCAGAGGTCCTCGATGCGGGCCTCGCCGTACACCGTGGGCAGCAGGCGGTCGAGCCTCCGGCCGCGGAGGAGCGAGAGGATCGGCAGCGTGTACTCCTTGTGCGGCCTGCCCTGGATGAACACGTGGCGGCCCCGGGAGAGCTCGGTCGCGTAGTCCATCTCCATCGCGAGTGCCGCACCAACGACGGCTCCCATGCTGGCTCCCGCCACGCGGTCAATGGGCGCGCCGGCCTCGAGGAGGGCGCGGATGACGCCCAGGTGCGCCAGCCCGCGCGCCCCGCCGCCCCCGAGCACCAGGCCCACCGCCCGCCCGGCAAGGCACCGAGCCAGCCGGGCCGCGTCGTCCTCTCGACCCTCGCGGATATGGTAGTGCTCGGCCGGCGCCAGGGCTTCCAGCCAGGCGCCGATTCCCGAAGGAAGGCTAGCATCGTTCGGGTGCACGAGGACGAGGTTAAGCGGCTTGGCGGTTTCGGGTCTCGCGTTGGGGGTTCCGAGGCTCAGTCCGCAATCCGCAATCCGCAATCCACAATCCCCGAGAGCGGGGCCTGCGACCAAGATGACCTGATCGGCCTCCCGGATGCAGCGACGAGTCCAGGCTGAACCCGCCGCGTCGGCTTGGAGGATGAGGAACCTATGCCGGGTCTCCTGCTCGTCGAGCCAGGCGGTGAGCCAGCCGCCGCGCGGGGTGCCGGGTTCGACTTCGGCGGCGCCGCGCAGGCCGGTGAGGCGGTCCAGCGTGTCGCGCGACAGGTGGAGCGTGGACCCGAGGCGTGCGAGCGCCGCGGCGAGCCGGGCCGCCACCTCGTCCAGCGGCACGTCCGGGCCGGCAGGAACGAGTGCGAACGACATCGCCCTCTGGCGGGCCGGCTCGGAGCGCTCGCGGGCGCGGAGGCGTTGGGCCAGCACCCGCGCCAGCCCAGCGACGATCTCGGGGTGCCGGGCGCGGACCGCCTCGAATGCCTCGGGCGGGAGGCGGGCCAGCACGCTGTCGCGCAAGGCGCGCACCTCGCCCGTGCGCGGCTCGCCCGTGAGGAGCGCCATCTCGCCCACGCTCTCGCCGGGGGTGACCTCGGAATGAGGAGTGGAGAGCCCCTTCCGCCCCCCACACTGCGCACTACGCACTTGCAGGCGTCCGCTCAACAGAATGTAGAGGCTGCGGTCCGCCTCCCCTTCCCGCACAAGCACCTCGCCGCCGGCCAGCGACACCCAGTCCACGCGCCCCTCGATCTCCTCGAGTGCGGCGCGCCCGAGCGGCCCGAGCAAACGGGCCAACGCCACGGCTAGCTGGCTGCGGCGAAGGCGTTCGCGGACCAGCTCCGCCAGGCGTTCCGCGATCGCGGGCGCGGTCTCGAGGAGGGCTTCGACCTCGGCGGCGCCCAGGCGCAGGAGCCGGCTGTTCTCCACGGCCGTGACGGATGCCGTGCGGGTGCCGGCGGTGAGCGCGCCCAGCTCTCCGACGATTTCTCCCGCCCGGAGGTCGCCGAGCGTCAGGCCCTCCTGAGTCACGCGGAGGCGCCCCTCCACGATGAGGAACAGGGCGTCGGCCGGGTCGCCCTGGCGGAAGAGCGGCTCCCCCGCGGCCAGCCGCGCTTCGGCGAGTCGGTTGCCGAATCGCTCTCGAAGCAGCGGCTCGGGGTCTTCGTGCCCGGTCATCGGTGGAGGGCCTCCTGCCAACGGCGGTACTGATCGACGCGCCAGGCCTCGAACCGCTCGCGCCAGGGGACAGCCGCGTCGCCCGGATAGGCCCCCGACCACCACGGCCTCGCGCGCCAGAGACGCGCCGTGCCGTCCTCGCCTCCGGTGACAATCGTCAGCCCGTCGCCGCTGAAGAGGACGTGAGTGACCGGTTTCGCATGCCCCTCCAGCACGGCCAGTTCGCGACCCGAGGCCGTGTCCCACAACCGCACCGCCGCGCCGTCCGCGGTCGCCACACGGGAGCCATCCGGGCTCAGGGCAGCTCCCGTCGGCGTGCCGTTCCTGCCCCGGAACGTGTGGAGCGGCGAGACAGAGGCAACGTCCCACAGCCGTGCCTCGAGGCTGCCCGAGCTGGTGACGGTGGTGATGAGGACACGCTGGGCGTCGGGGGTGAACTGGGCGTGCCAGGGGGAGTCGCCTTTCTCGCCCCGCAGCACGGCGATGGTCGCGCCCGAGCGGGTGTCCCACACGCGGGCCGTGCCGTCGGCCGCGGTCGTGGCCAGGCGGGCGCCGTCGGCGCTGAATGTGGCGTCGTGCAGCCCACGCTCGTGGCCCGCCATCGTGGCCTGGAGCTTGCCCGAACGGGCGTCCCACACCTTTGCCGTGTGATCGCTCGACGCCGAGGCGACCTGTGTGCCGTCGGGGCTGAACACCGCGTCCCAAACGATGTCCGTGTGGCCCACGAGGTCGGCCAGCATCTTGCCGGTGGCGGCGTCCCACACTTTGGCCGTCCGGTCGCTGGAGGCGGTGACGACCCGCGTCCGATCGGGGCTGAAGCGGGCACGGCGCACGGTCTGGCCGTGCCGTATCTCCACGCTCTGCGAACACGCCTCGGCAAGTTCGCTGACAAACACAGTGCTCGTGCCACTGAGGATGGCAACGCTATGGCCATCGGAAACGAGATCAATGCCACCGATAGAACCCTGGCCATGGCGGCACGGCAGGCTGGCAGCGCGAGCCGTATCCCACGCGCTGAACCTCCCACCGGCAACCACGACTAGCCTCGCACCATCACGGCTGACCGCCACGTCCTGTAGCGCCTCGCCGCCCGACTGCACGAAGACCTGCCGGTCAAGGTGGAAGACGAGCGGAGCGGGCCGCTCGCGCGATGACGGCTCCGCGATCTCCCAGAGCTTGGTCGCGCCGTCGGCCGACGACGTGGCGAAACACGGTGCGCCGGGCGCAAACGCTGCCGCGTGCACCGGGCCGCTGTGGCCCGAAACCGTGAACAAGAGAGCGCCGCTGGCGGCTTCCATGCACGCAACTCCCCCTGCGACGGCGGCAAGAATCTGCTTGCCTTCGGGGCCGACCGCGAGGGGAAGGCCGAGGAACGTGCGCAAGTGCTGTCCTCTCTCGGCACTCCAGATACTGCCCGTGGCAACCTCGCCGGCTTGCGCAGTGAGGAACTGCATGCCCTCCCCCAGGAAGGCAACGAGGGTTGGGGTGCCCGGGCAGGACACTTCGCAGACAGGCTTGCCCGTCGCCACGTCCCACACCCGAGCTGTGCGGTCAGGCGCTGTGGGCACGGCCTCGGCGCCCCGCGGCGAAGGGCGAGAGGCGAGCCAGGCATCCCAGGGCCGCGCGGTACGCTGGCCGGGGGCGGTGGCGAGGCGGCGACCCTGGCTGTCGAATGCCACACACACGACTGGCGCCGCATGGGCGGCCTGCGACCAGAGGAGCGTGCCCGCCTGCGTGTCCCAGACCTCCACCGTGCCATCCTCGGCGCCGGTGGCGACGCGGGAGCCGTCGGGACTGAAGACCGCTGTGGTCAGGCCCACCTTGTCGAGCCAACGGATGGCGTCCTCGACCGTGGCGAAGCGGCGCGCCGCCGCCTCGCGCCGCGCGCGGCCGCAGAGCGTGCGGAGCGCGGCGCCCGAGCGGGTGTCCCAGAGCTTCGCCGTGCCATCGAAGCCGGCGGTGAGCACCAGGCCGCCCTTCGCGGCGCAGTGCGCGGAGACCACGTTGCGCGTGAGCTCCAGAGCGGCCAGGAGCGTGCCCATCGCCTCGCGGGGCGCAGGGGCGAACTCGCTCATCGGACCGCCCTCGGGCCGCAGGGCGAACGGCTTCTCCTTCAGCGACTGCATCATGTCCCATGTCGTGCGCTTGGCCCAGGCGTCGGCGAGGGCGGCGGAGAGTTCTGGCGCCCCGGGCGGGCCGATGGCGAGAGCCGGGCAGTGGCCGCTCAGAACGGCGAGCGGCTTCCCCGTGCCGGCCTCCCACAGGCGCGCCGTGCCATCGTAGGAGGAGGTGAGGATGCGCTGTCCGTCGGGGCTGAACTCGGCGCCGTTCAGCCAGGCCGCGTGGCCGTCCAGCACGGCCGCGGTGCGGCCGCTGCGGGTGTGCCACACATAAGCCTTCCCGTCGTCGCAAGCGGCCACGATGTGAGATCCGTCGGGGCTGAAGGCGACGCTCTGGAGGGGTTGGCCGCTGCCGCGCAGCGTGCCGAGGTCGGTGGAGCAACGGGCGAGGAGGTGGCCCCATTCCCAGTTTCGCAGGGCCTCGGGCGCGCCCCAGAGGGCGTCGCGGGCCTGATCATAGCGCTGCTGCTCGATCTGCCGCGTGGCGAGGAGGACGTTCGAGAAGTAGAGTTCGGCCTCTGTGCGGCGGCGGGCGGCGACCGCGTCGTCGCGCTCGCGCTGGGCAACGGCCGCGTGGTGGCGGGCGATGCGGCGCTGGACGAACGCGTAGGCGCCCAGGACAGCCAGGACGATGGCCGCGACGGCGGCGACGCTGGAGATGGCCGCGAGGCGCTGGATGCGGCGCCGCTGGGCCTCGCGGTCCCGCTGAAGCTGGCGCTCGCGGAGCCGCTCGTCGTGACTGCGGAGCGCGCGGGACAGCTCGGCGGCCCGCGGCCAGCGGGCGGCGGGGTCGGTCGCGATGCAGCGGGCAATGTCCTCGCGAAGCACCTCGCTGCCCACTTGGCGCTCCCAGTCGCCCAGCGTGCGCTCGAGGTCGCCGCACACGATCTGGTAGAGCGTCACACCAAGGCTGTAGAGGTCGCTCTGGGGGGACGGGGACGCGCCGCGGCGGAGTTCAGGGGCCAGGTAGTCCCACGTGCCGGCCACGCCTTCGATGCGGGTGCTGGTGAGGCTCTTCAGGACATCGTCGTCGGCCGCCGCGCCGAGGCCGAAATCGGTCAGTTTGGCCACGAGCACGCCATCCTCGCGCCGGGCGAGGAGGAGGTTCGACGGCTTGATGTCGCGGTGGAAGATGCCGGCCGCGTGGACGGTGTCGAGGGCGTCGGCGATTTGAGCGACGATCTCGAGGCGTTCGGCCAGGGGCGGGTTCCCGGCCAGCCAGCCGGCGAGCGACGGCCCTTCGACGTACTCCATTTCGAGGTAGTAGGGGGGCCGGTCGCCCTCGGTGATGTCGTAGACCTCGACGAGGTTCGGATGGTGGTAACGGTGGAGGCGCTTGAGCAGGCGGGCCTCGCGCTTGAGGGCCTGGAGGCGTTCGCGCTTGAAGCAGAACTTGAAGACCTGGCGCGACTTGTCGGCGGGGTTCCACGCCTTCCACACTTCGCCGAAGGCGCCGCGGTACCGCACTGCGGAGTGGAGAGTGCGGAGTGCGGATTGGGAAGGAGTTCCTGCCTGGGCTGCCTCTTCATTCCGCACTCCGGACTCCCCACTCCGCACTACCTCCTCGCGCCCGAGGCGTTCCTCGAGCACCCAGCTCGTGCCAGGGACGGTGACCCCGACAGCGGGCCGCCAGCCCAGCTCCTCGTCGGCCTGCTCGGCTGGCCAGCCTTTGGCCGTGGCCGCAGGGGCCGCGAGGGGCGCGTGCGTTCGCTCGCCGATTTCGCAGACCTCGTAGCGATCCTCGACGCCCTTGAAGCGATAGGGGCCGTGGTTGCACCAGGCCACGGGGTCGAGGCCCGCCAGGTCGTCGCGGCAGAGGATGGCCCGAGCGTCGTCGAAGACTGCCCGGGTGCAGAGAATCTGCCCGCCACGGGCCAGGTCCGCGATGCGGGCGGCGGTCGAGATCTGGAGGCCGTAGATGTCCAACCGCTTCGGGCCGTCGTCGTGGCGCTCCACCACGACCTGTCCCTGGTGAATCCCCACGCGCACCTGCGGCAGGTCCGGCTCGTCCCCGCGAGCGGCTCGCATGGCCGCCTGCATGTGCAGGGCGAACTTCACCGCCTCCGAGGGGGTCGCGAACACGACCAGGAAGGAGTCGCCGGCCGTCTCCACCTCCTGGCCATCCACACCGCTGAGCGCCCGGCGGAAGATCTCCCTGTGGATGCGCACCAGGGCCGCGGCACGGACGTTGCCCAGCGTGCTCTGCTGCCGCGTGGAGCCCTCCAGGTCGCTCAGCAGAATCGTGAGCACCTGCGTGGCGTGGGCGATGCGGAAGCGCTCCATCTGCTCGCGCGAGGCGGCCGTCAGCCCCACCGAGTCCGGAGCGCCGGCCATCTGTTGTGCATCAGGGGAATCCGCCGAGGCCATGCTCACGATGCGGGCGAGGCCCGCCCTCCGAAGTGCGCCTGCTCCCCCTCTCGCGCTCCTTCTTACCTCTTTTTCGATGGCGCGTCAACCCCTCCTCCCTTCTTGGAGTGCGCCACCCTCGTGTAGCAGCGGCGAGGGCATAGGGTCAGGAAAACCCGTCCGGCGAGGCGGAAACACGGGTTGTCCCGGCGGCGGGTGGCCGCCCTGCTCAGCGGGCGGAGAGGAATGGTGAACATCGGCTGACGACTTCGAGGGGCCGTTCCGTTCCCGCCCTGGTGTACGGGGACGTAATCAAGCTCGTCGAGCGCGGGAAGGCCGTGGCCGTGGAGCTGGTGGTGGAAGCGTTCGGCGTGGGGTGTGGGCCGGAGTTGTAGGTGGCTGCGGGAGCTCCGAAGGAGCGAAATGGGATAGCCCAGGGCAACGCCCTGGGAACCAGACCGCCCCGTGGCAGCCCTGAAAGGGCGGAATAGAGAGCTTCTATCTCGCCCCTTCAGGGCTGGACCCGTGAATCCCACTGAACCCAGGGCGTTGCCCTGGGCTATCCCATGCGAGCCCTTCAGGCTCCAGAGAGAACCACCCTGCCTGCAATTCCGGCCCACACCCTTCGGCGTGGCGCTCCTGGCATTCGCCGCCGCTTTTGGTATACTGTCGCCCTGACAGACACCCATCCCACGGCTCGGAGAGCCCCGATGATTCTCGATACGACCACCATTCATGACCTCGCCGCCCTGCTCAAGCCTCACATGCATCTGCCGGCCTGGCCCGGCCTTTCGGACCCCGCCGCCAAGGCCCGCGCGAGGCAGTGGGCGAAGAAGCTGGGCCTCTGGGAACGCCTGGGCCGCGGGAGCGACCCTCAGAAGCCAATCCCCGTCGTCCGGCGGTCGCACTATCGCGACTACCGCCGCACCGGCAACCGCACCCTCGGCGAGACCGCCTTGCGCGGCAGGGCTCAAACCACCGAGCAGGCCGCGCTCGCCCTCTGGCTCGGCCATCCCGCCGGGGACCTCGATTACGTGCAGGACCTGCTCTGGGCCTGGTGCGAGACGTCGAGCTGGATCTGGCCGGCCCACGAGCACTGCACGATTGACCTCGGCTCGTCGCACATCGCCCGCCTGCTGGCCGAGATCCTCTGGATGCTCGACGACCGGCTGGAGGACGAGGTCAAGCAGCGCGTGGGGGCCGAAATCCAGCGCCGCGCGCTCGATGCCTTGCACGACTGGAGGCATCCCGACGGCTGGTGGACGGTGACGATGAACTGGAACCACGTGTGCAACGCGAACCTGATCGCGGCGGCGCTCTACCGCATCCGCGACGTGGGGCAGCTCGCGGCGTTCCTCCACCCGCTCGTCCAGCGGCTCGACTACGCGATTCAGGGCTTCCCGCCCGATGGCGGTTGCCTCGAGGGGCCGAGCTACTGGAACTACGGCTTCGGGCATTTCCTCGACGCGGCCGTCGCGCTGCATTATCGCACCGGGGGCCGCCTGAACCTCGTGCAGGGCGAGCACATCGAGCGCATCTGCCGCTACCCGCTGGCCGCGCACATCGAGGGGCCGCTGCGCTCGACCTTCGCCGACAGCTCGAACGGCTACATCAGCGCCGAGAGCGCCCTCGAGATCAACCGCTTCCTGCACCTGCCCGAGTTGTACGAGGTCGCGGCCCGCGACAAGCAGGGCCGTCTCGCCGTGGCGGGCTGGCGCGGCCTGCTGCTGTACCACGGCGAGAGGGTCACGGGCAAGGCCGACACCCGCGACTACCTGCTGCCCGACCTCGGCATGGCGAAGCTGCGCGCGGGGGGCACCACGCTGCTCACCCTCGCCGGGCGCAACGACGTGCCTCACAACCACAACGACATCGGCAGCTTCATCCTCCACAGGCACGGCAAGTGCCTCCTCACGGACCCCGGCGCGCCGAAGTACACGGCGAAGACCTTCGGACCCAAGCGCTACGAGATCCTCTTCTGCCGTTCACGGGGCCATTCGGTGCCGCTCATCAACGGCAGAGAACAGCCGACTGGCGGCCACTATCGCGGCACTCTGGCGGTCGAGGGCCTCAATGCGGCCGGCCCCAAGAGCGCCACCATCGACATGACGCACGCCTACGACGACAGGACGCTGTCGCGCCTCCTCCGCCGCTTCGACCTGGCGCCGGATGGCCATGTGGAGTTGCGCGACCGCTTCGCCTTCACGCGCGCGCCGCGGCGGCTCGAAGAGGCGTTCATCACCTTCGAGCCCGTGCGCATCGCGCGAGGCGGGCGTGCCGCCGTGGTGGGCAGGGGCCGCCGCAGCGTGACCATCACCACACGGACGCCCGGGCGCTTCGCCGCCGAGCGCCTCGTCGAGGAGTCCGAGGAGGGGCGGACCGGCGCTGTGGTTACCCGCCTCACGTTCGCGCCCGCGCGACTCGAAAGGGAGATGGCCTTGGTATTCAGGATAGCGTGATGCCCCCGAAAGCACACCGTGTCCGATCCTCTCGCGTTGCCCGGCCGCGGGGTCGGGAGGCGAAGCGTTCACGCGTGCCGTTGATCGCGCTGGCCGTCGGCGCTGTTGTTCTGGCGGCGGTCGGCGCCCTGTGGCTGGCCAACCGCGGGGGCCGTGCCCCCGCGGCTGCGACGACGCCCGGCGCATCGCCCAGCGCTTCCCCTGCCGCCACGCCCACCCGCGACGTCACGGTGGTGTCGGTGCCGGCCAGCTACTCGGACCCCGCCGTCGCGCGGCTTGCCGCTCAGCTTCGCGCGCCGGCCCTGCGCTCGCGGGTCGAGGCCGCGGAGTCGCTCGCCGCGCTCGGGCCGCGAGCGCGCGAGGCCGTCCCCGCGCTCCTCAACGCCATGGCCCGCAAGAACAGCGAGATCGAGTTCGCCCGGGCCGTGAGCAAGGCGATCAAGGCCATCGGGCCCGCCGCCGTGCCGCCGCTTGCCGCGGCCCTGCGGTCAGGCAACCCACAGGCCAGGTTCCACGCCGCCGCGGCGCTCAACCGGCTGGGGCCCGACGGCGCCGGCGCCACCGACGCCTTGATCGAAGTGCTGGAGGGTGACGAGGACATGACCGTGCGGTCGAACGCGGCGGTGGCCCTGGGCGCGATCGGCCCGGCGGCCTCGGCGGCCCTGCCCGCGCTGAAGCGCGCCGCGGGCAACCCCAACGAACGCCTCGGCGGCAACGCCGCGAAGGCGGAACTGCGCGTTCGCGCCCAGATGGCCATTGACCAGATCAAGGGCACGATCGGCAAGTAGCAGGATCAGCCCCGGAACAGCGCGGCGAGCGCCGCCGCCGCCGCCAGCACCACCACGCATGGCACCAGGAAGATCGCCCGCCAGCGGAACTTGCCTTCCACCTTCAAGGCGTCCATCACCGCGCCCGTGAGCTGCGTGCCCCCGAAGAAGCCGAAGCCAAACAGGCTCACCGTGAGCAGCGCCTGGGCCGAGGCCGAGAAGTCCGCCGTCGCCGCCTGATTGACGTAGATGAACCCGATGCCGATGAAGAAGGCGTAGGCCATGCCGTGCAGCGCCTGCGCCGCCAGCACCACGCCCTTCGGCCGCCCCACGGCATACACGGCGTAGAGCAGCCCCCACATCGCCGCACCCAGGGCCAGAGTCCAGCGGAACCCGAGCGTGCCGAGCACCGCCTTCTCATGGAACGCCACGTACACCGTGGCCAACACCTGCGCCGACTGGGCGATGGACATCACGGCCGGCATGTTCTTGCTCTGAACCCCCAGCTCGCCCAGAAATGGCGCCGTGCCAAGGAAGTAGAACTGGAGCTGCGTCGCCACCACGAACGCCACGGCGATGAAGACGAGGAAGTTGGCGTCGCCCAACAGCCCAAACGCCTTGATGAAGGGCAGGGCCTCGCCGGGCGTCTCGGGCGGCGGCGTGTGGGGCAGGAACAGACAGTAAACGGCCAGCACAAGGGACAGCACGCCGGCGAGCCGCAGGCAGTCGCTGCCGTCGCCTGCGCCCTTCATCTTGCGCCACGCCGTCAGCCCCCAGCCGGCCAGCACCCAGGCGATGACGCCCCACACCGAGACCGAGAAGAACGTCGTCCTCGCCTCGGCCAGGTGGCGGAAGACCAAGGAGTTCAGGAGCGGCAGCGTGGGCGCGAAGGCCAACGCATAGCCGCACATCACAAGGAAGAGGCTGCGGAAGCGTGTCTGCCGCGCCGCCGCCAGCAACAGGATGCCGCCGACCAGATGGGCGGCCGCCAGGAACCACTGGGTGGCGACCCATCGGTCGGTGATCAGCCCGCCGATGAGTGGCGAGACAATGCAGCCGAGGTACATCGTCCCATACGTCCAGCCCACCTGTTTCCCGGTGAACTTCAGCGGCCCGAAGAGCCGTGCCGCCAGGACCGGCGACCAGGCCCCCCAGATGGCGAATTGGAGGAACACCACCAGACACAGCCGCAGATACATCTCCCAGTTCATCGTGCTCTCCTCTGGTAGGGCGGGCATACCTGCACGCGGAATCCCTCGCCGCCGAGCATAGCCGCTTCATCCCCCGCGTGCAACTATGCAGGCCCTACCAGGAGTACCGGCCGTGGTCCTTGCACGCGGCGTACATGGCCGCGACGTTGTCGGGCGGGGTGAAGGGGGCCAGGTTATTGCCCTCGCGCAGGATGAACTTGCCGCCCTCCATGACGCCCGACTGGAGGATGCGCTTGGCCTCGGCGCGCACGGCGCGCGGCGTGCCGGTTCGCAGCAGCTCGACGTGCGGCCCTCCCTGGATCGTGATGCCGGGGCCCAGCTCGCGGCGGAGCGCCCCGTGGTCTACGGGGAAGCCAGTGTCGAAGCTCGTCACCTTCAGTTCGTCCCGAACCGTCTTGAAGTGCCGCGTGGCGTCGCCGCACAGGTGAATCGAGTTGGGGCCTTCCGGGCCGAACGCCGCGATGAGCCGCTTGTGATAGGGCAGCACGAGCTCGCGGTAGGTGTCTACCGACAGGAGCGCGATGCTGTCGTCGGCGAAGCCCCACGCCTTCGATTCGACGGGCTGGCCGAGGCGCTCGCGGTAGGCTCGGATGCGGCGAATCGTCCCCTCCACCAGCAGCGACATCAGGTCGTGGTAGAAGGCGGGGTCGGCGTACATGTCCAGGCAGATACCGGTCGGACCGCGGAGCGCGCAGGCGATGGTGAACGGCCCGTCGGTGCCGCAGCCGGTGGGCGAGCCTGCCTTGACGGGCCGGCCGCAGAACTCGTAGCCGCTCTCCGCCCGCCGCTTGAAATGCTCAAAATACTCCCAGTTCCGCCCCATCCACCCGCCGAAGGGGTCGGGCACGCCGCGGGCGATGAAGGCCGCCTTGCCCTCGTCCGTGATGCAGGGCGGGGAGTCGGGCACGTTGCCCTCGATGAACCGCAGGGGCGCGCCCCACCAGAGCACCTCGTAGCTGTTCTGGAAATCCACGCTCACCGTCCAGGCCTCGGGCAGGCCCATCTCGGCGTCCTGGACGAGATGGTGGCGGACCCAGTGCTGATGGCGGAGCTGGGTCTCGAACATCACATCGGGGTCGTTGAAGTATTCCTCGTAGGTGACCCCCTTTGTGTTGATGGCAGGATTGAGGATGGTGAAGCGCGACGAGATGCCGAGCACCATCGGCACCCGCGAGGGCTTGCCCTCGCGGAAGCGTTGCCACACCTCTTCCACCTCGGCGTTGTGCTGCGCGAAATCCATCGCCATCTCCTTGTAAGGCGTGCATACCTGCACGCGGAATCTTCCCCTCGGCGCGAGCGTCAACCCACTCCGGTAGGGCGTGCATACATGCACGCGGGATCTTCGGTTGCCGGCGCTCGCCCCCGTCCGTTCCGCGTGCAAGTATGCACGCCCTACCATGCGGCGCGCGCTCACTCAAAGCCGGGCGTTGGGCCAAGCTCATTGGCTTTTGTCGGGTCGGACCACTCCTTGCCGTAAAGCCCTAGCTTCACGTAGCGATGAAAGCTCGACCATGGCCACTTGGCTGGCGAATCCACGTGACCGTGCTTCACCGGGTTGTAGTGCATGTACTCTACGTGCCGGGTGAAATCGCGGTCGTCCCGGATCCGATGCTCGTAGAAGCGCTTCTGCCACACCCCGCGGTTCCGGTGTCGCGTGCGCCCTCCGCTTGTCGCGCCCTCCTTCCCGCCAGCGGTGAGGTAGGCTCGCGTGAATGCATACTTGATGCCGCCGAGACGTGTCGAGAAGTCGTCATCATTCTCGGGGAGCTGCCAGAGCATGTGGACGTGGTCCGGCATGAGGACAACCGCCACCATCTCAAAGGGCCGTAGTTTGCGCACCGCGGCGATGGCCTGCCGCAGCAGTTGCCGGGTCCAGCCTTCCTCAAAGAGCGGCATGCGCTCGTGGGTGACAACCGTCAGGAAGTACATGCCGCCCTCCACCCGCCACCTGCGGTATTGCGGCATTCTTCCTCTCCTCGGTAGGGCGTGCATACATGCACGCGAAATCTTCGATTCCCGGCGCTCGCCCCCGTCCGTTCCGCGTGCAAGTATGCACGCCCTACCATCTCATCTTCCCGGCGGCGTCCAGTTCTCTCGTGGTCACGGTGCGCGGCTTGCCGTCAGAAAGGGTGACGGTGACATCCACGTCGGCGGCCAGCTCGAACTGGCCGGGGGCCACTCGGCGGACGCTGGCGAAGGTGCTCTGGCGCACGGTGTCGCCGACGCCATACTCCCAGAGCCGCAGGACGCCCGCCTTGCCGAAGGCTTCTTTGGTGACAGGCCCGCCTGTGAGCTTGAACGTCTTGTCGCCCGCGACGTCGGCGCGCCAGAAGCTGGTCGCCTCGTCGTCCGAGGCGACCCAGCCCTTGTTGATGCCCGGGCGATTGCCCATCGTGGGGCCGAGGGCGCAGCGGACCGTGCCCTTCTCGGCGTTCACCTCCTCGACGGCGGAGCGGAAGTAGTCGGCGCCGTTCTCGACCGTGATGCGGGTCAGGTCTCCGTCGGGCCTCACGTCGAGCGCGGTGTAGGTGCTCCAGTGGCCTGGCTGGCCGATCTCGAAGACGCTCGGCCGCGCGCTCGCGGGCCAGGGCTGATCGATCCAGAGCGTCTTCGCCAGGTAGTCCACCTTCACCACCTTGCCCGTCCGCTCGCGGCCGGCGGGCTGAAGCTTGATGCCTGGAGCCTCCAGCAGCGCGCCGCCAACGAGGGTGGCCAGGCGCAGCCCGCCCTTGTCGGTCGAGACGCAGGCGAACTCACCCGTGACCTGCATCCTGGCCTCGGAGATGAGGCGTTGCACGAACGGCAAGCCATCGGCGAAGAGGACGTCGGTGTGGCCGTTCGCCGTCTTCAGCTCCAAGGCCACTGCCTTGTATGCGGGATTGTGGAGGTTCTCTGGCTCTCGGTCTACGGCGCACGCAGGCGCTTCGAGAAGGCGCTTGGAGGTGATGAACGGCTCGCCGACGAAGGGCTCAATCAGGGCAATGAATGTGGTGTCCTGCGAGTCCTTCTCGGCGACCTTCTGGACGAAGAGGCAGGCAAAGTCGTACTTGAAGTTCTTGCAGTTCAGGCTGCCGCGCATCGCCTTCGCGCCCTTGGCGTCGAGGAGGTGGAGGCGGGTGAAGCGGCGGGGGAGGTCGTCGGAGTAGTTGGCCCCGCGGTGCATGCGCTCGTTGCCGAAGAGCTTGGGGTCGCGGGTCTGGCGCCACGTGGCCTCCAGGACGTCGGGGGCGGTGCCCGCGAAGCGCTTGTCGGGCAGGCTCTTGAATGGGGCGAGGTACTGGCCGACCTCGCTCGCGTCGTCCTCGGCCACGGGCTTGGCGTCCCCGACGTTCCACTGGAACTCGTCCTCGACGGTGCCGTGGAAGCAGTAGGTGTGGGTCTTGCCGCCGGCGACGCGGAAGACGTCGAAGACGTAGGAGTTGGCCGGCGTGACTCCGGCGGGCAGCTTGGAGCCGGGCTTCTGGGCCTCGATGGGCAGGGGCTGGGAGCCTTGGCCCTCATCCACGTCAATGAGCGCGACCTGTCGGCGGAAGAGGGTCGTGCCCTCGGGCGGCTCGGCTTCGGCCATCAGGTAGCGCGCGCCGGGGGCGTCGGCGAGCGTCCGCACCCACGAGTAGCCCTGGAAGCCCTTGCCGTCCACCTCGACGACGTTGTGGACTCGCGTCGTGCCGTCGCTGGGCGCGGAGTAGCCGCTGCGCTGGCCGCCGTCTATCGTCGCGGGGCAGCCCTGGGCGACGACCTGGAGGTCCATCGTGTCGGCGTGCTGGTGTCCGATGCCGAAGCCGACGCGGACGTAGGCGGCGCGACGGAAGCGCGGGTCGTCGTGCTCGAGGCCGCTTTCGAGGACGCCTGCCCACATGGGCATGACGCGCGAGCGGAGGTCGAGCCACGGTGCGCGCTTGAGCTTGGCCGCGGCCGCCTCGATCTTCGCCCAATCCGCATCGGTCTCATCTTTGCGGCCGATGTAGTGCTTGAGGATGAAGGCGAACTGCGGGTCGGCGGTCCACTCCCAGCCGCGGGCGGCGAAGCCGAGGTCGCGGAGGGTGTGGCCGGCGGCCTTGTCGGGGCCGCACACGTCGCCGATGCGGACGAAGTCCCAGCCCGCCACGACGTTCTTGAGGCGCCAGAAGCACTGGGCGACGGGTTTTGGGTAGCGGGCGCGGTCGGACAGGTTGTACTTGGGGTTGCCGCCGGCCTTGAGGTAGCGCTCGAGCGATTCGGCCACGCGCATCGCCCCCTCGCCCTGGGCGTAAAAGGTCGAGCCGATGTACTCGCAGCCGTCGCGGCAGCAGCCGGTGATCATCGCGTCGGCGATGCCAACCGGCGGCAGCGGGTAGATGAAGGTCTTGCTGAAGAGCCACTCCATCCACGGGTCCGTGACCGTGGTGTCGCCGACCACCGCCGCGGCGTTCGCAATGTCCATTGGGTCCGTGTAGTAGTTGTACCGCAGTATTCGCTTGGCCGTGGTCTGCACGAGATAGGCGTCTATCAGCTTCACCACGTCCTGCGGCGTCTTGACCCAAGGGACGAAGCGGCCGATGGACTCGGCCAGTTCGGCGTTGTCTTTGATGTAGTCGAACAGCCGGTCATAGTCATAGAGAATGGGGTCCACGTAGAGCATGTAATGGGGGTAGAAGCTGGCGGTGGAGTCGCGGCGTCGGCAGCGGATGTCGCGGCCGTAGGGGCCGGGGTCGCGGACGACGTAGGTGAGGAAGTTGGCCGCGTCAATGGTTGGGAAGGCGTAGGCCCAACGGGCGAGGGCGACGGCGGCCTCGCGGGCAGCCATCGTGTCGCCGGTC
The DNA here is from genome assembly GCA_035384565.1 of Planctomycetota bacterium. Lineage (NCBI taxonomy): Bacteria > Pseudomonadati > Planctomycetota > Planctomycetota bacterium. Next base: position 72,764 of record DAOOIT010000011.1, read on the forward strand.
TTGAGGTACTTGGCGACGTTGTTGCGCACGAGCGTGCCGGGGTAGTTGCGCAGGCGGTTCTGCACCTCGTTGGCGATGGGCGCCCACAGGTGCCCTTTGCCGGGATCGTCGGGGTCGGGGAAGAAGAGGCCCGCGCCGTCGTCGCGGTACGGGTAGGGTGCGGGCAGAGGCAGGCCCTTCTGAAGGTCCGCCATCGTGTACGTGAGGTCGAGCTTCTTGTTGAAGAGGAACACGTCGCCTTTGCCGGGTTGCCAATCGCCGAATTCGGCGGCGATCTCCTGGGGGGTCTTGCCGGGGACGCCGATGGTGACGTTTCGGCGGAGGACGTGTTCGTCGCCGCCCATCCAGCCGTGGCCGAACGCCTGAGCGTTGACGCGGGGGAAGGCGAGCCAGATTTCGGCGTCGCGGGCGAGGCGTTGGTCCTTGGGCGGCTCGAGGTTCGCGGGCGCGGGCGCCGCGGCCTCGGGCAGGGTTCTGCGGGCCTTGATGGCGCGACGCTCGACGCCCGCGAGCGCGTCGTCGAGCGAGATCTCGTGGAGCAGCATCTCCACCCCGCTCCCCTCGTCCACGGCGATCTCAGCGGTGAAGCGCCGCTTCTCGTCGGCGTGGAAGTAGATCTCGGCGATGCTGTAGAACTCGTCGCAATAGCCCAGGCGGAGGCGGTAGCTGTTGGTTTCCCCCTTCGGGCCGTCGTTGATCTTCGCCCGCACGAAGAGCGGGGTGCGGAACGGCTTGAGCTGCTCGGTGGGCACCGCGGCGATGAGGCGGAGGGCGTAGACCCCGATCTCCAGCTCCCCCAGGTCGAGCTTGAGGATTGGCGAGCCGACGGTGCAGCGGACGACGGGCAGGGCCTTCCACTTTAGCCCCGTGTTCACCACGTCGGCGTGGCGCGGCACCCAGTAGAGCGGCGCCGCGTACTCCTCGGCCTTGCCCGCGCCGGGAATGTTCGGGGCCACCCAGCCCTTGAGCTTGCTCTGGCGGTCGAAGAAGCTGCGGGAGGGGCAGTACTTGAACCAGTAGTTGCGATAGAGCTCGGGCGAGCCGGGGTTCAGCTCGAAGCACGGCGCGAGCGGGTCAGCGTCGTACTTGCCAGGCAGGTCGCCTGGATGGCCCGGCCTCTCGCCGTGCTGGGTCGGGAACAGGGGCAGCCTGTAGCCCGCCAGCGGACCGCCGACATCGTAGTCCTCGGCCCGGGCAAACCACGCGAGACAGACCAGAGCAGACGCAATGATGGAGACTCGCGGCATCTCAGTTCCCCTCTTCTCACGCGTCACGGGTCATGCATCCTGGTTCGTGAACGCCTCGATCACGGCCACGGCGTTCTCGGTGGGCGTTTCGGGCTGGAGGCCCTTGGCGGGGGCAAGGATGTAGCCGCCGCCGCGGCCCATCTCGCGGCACAGGCGCCGCACCTCGGCGCGAATCGCCGCGGGCGTGCCGAACGGGATGGTGCTTTGGCTGCCCAGGCCGCCCCAGAAGGTGAGCTGGTCGCCCCACCGCTTCTTGAGGCCGTAGGGGTTCATCCCTGCGGCCTCGGGCTGCACGCTCTCCAGCACGTCGAGGCCGATCTCGATGATGTCGGGCAGGATGGCCTCGATGGAGCCGCACGAGTGGGTGATGACGAGCTTGCCGGCGTCGTGCACGGCCTGGTAGAGCCTGGCCCACCGGGGCTTGAGGAAGCGCCGCCAGCGCTCGGGGCCGAGGATCACGCCGCGCTGGTCGCCCCAGTCGTCGCCGAACATGATCGCGTCCACGGGCAGGTCGGCCGTGTAGCGCACGAAGGCCAGGTAGAGGTCGGCCAGCCGATCGAGCATCTCGGCGTAGAAGTCGGGCTCGGTCGCCGCATCCATCAGGGCATTCTCGAAGCCGCGCAGGTTCCAGCTTCGTTCGAAGAGGCCCCAGCCGAGGCTGCCGATGAGGAAGCTCTCGCGGCGTTCCTCACAGGTGCGCAGAGCCGTCGCCTTCCACTCGGGGCGGAGGAACACCTCGGGCCTGGGGAACTCATAGCCGTCGAAGGAGGGCCGCGCGAGGGGCGGGCGCTCGAGGTGCCAGGGGCGGCGGTCGGTGCGCCAGACGCCGCCGTAGCCGTCACGGTGGTGGCCGTCGTCGAGGGGCGTGCGAATGTCCGTCTCCACGGCCGCGACGCTAACGATGTAGGGCGTGAGCCGCTGGCGCCAGTCGGGGCTGCCGTAATGCCGATCCACGCGCTCGGCCACGTCGCCCTCGAAGCCGAGGGTGAACGGAACAGGGCGGGTCTCGCGGTGGTCGATCTGCTCGAGGACGAAGTCGCGGGGCTGCATCGGGCGGCTCCTGAGAGGCGGGGCGGTGCGCGCTCACGTGAGGATAGCCCGCCAGGACGCGAGTGTCAAGAAGCCTCGGTTGACCAAGCACAGGCGTCAAGCCTGGCGCCTGCCGTCCCCTCGCCCGCATTGTCTTGGAAACCAGACACGGCGCCGCCATATTTGCTCAGTTCTCCCCCCGCCGAGAGATGAGCAAGTATGGCGCTTTGGCGATCCGGGCGGCTCTACGGCCTTTCCGCCCATACTTGCTCAATTTCCTCCCCCTCTGGTTTGAGCAAGTATGGCGCGTGGGCGGTCCGGGGCGTTCCGCGCCGTTCCTGCCCGTTTGCATCCCTCTTGCTCCCCCAGAGGAGATGCAGGGGAGGAGCGGGCGGGACCTGGATGCCCTCGTGGCGAGGACGGCCCCCGAGGCGCCCCCCCGTTTCCCTGGTGGACGCTCTCATCTCGCGTCGCCGGACCCCGAGTCAGGCCAATATCCAGACCGGTGGCGCCTGGGCGAAACTCGGGTCTTGATTTGAATAGCGGCTTCTGGTACTATCTTGGCTGAGCGGACGAGCAGGCGCCTGTAGCTCAGTGGATCAGAGCGCTAGCCTCCGGAGCTAGAAGTCGCAGGTTCGAATCCTGCCAGGCGTACCAATGTGGCGGCAGACGACGTGTCTGCCGCCAAACTGCAAATGGGGAAACCCTCGATGGCCAAGCTGTGGGATAAGGGCTACGCGGTCAATCAGGAGCTCGAAGCCTTCACGACGGGCGACGACTATCTCCTGGACCGCGAACTGGTCGAGGCCGATTGCGCCGCCTCGATCGCCCACGCCCGCATGCTCGCCAAGATCGGCATCCTCACCGGCGCCGAGGCCGACGCGCTGGCCGCCGAGCTCGCCGCCATCGCCGCCGACAGCCGCTCGGGCGCCTTCACGGTGGAGCCAGCCGACGAGGATTGCCACACGGCCATCGAGAACCGCCTCGTCGCCCGCCTCGGCGATCTGGGCAAGAAGGTCCACACCTGCCGCTCGCGCAACGACCAGGTGATCGCCGCTCTGCGCCTCTACGCCAAGGCCAAGATGCACGAGCTGTTCGACGCCGGCCTGGGCCTGGCCGCCACGCTGCGCGGCTTCGCCGAGAAGCATCAGCGCGTGCCCATGATCGGCCGCACCCACACGCAAGTGGCAATGCCGTCCAGCGTTGGATTGTGGGCGGCGGCGTGGCTCGAATCGCTGCTCGACGACCTGCGCCTCCTCGAGGCTGCCTACGAGGTGGCCGACCAATGCCCCCTGGGCTCCGCCGCAAGCTATGGCGTGCCGATGCCCATAGACCGGCAGTTGACCAGCGACCTTCTCGGCTTCGCAAGTGTCCAAAATAACGTGCTTTACGCCAATAACAGCCGCGGCAAGATCGAGTCCGTCATCCTCGGCGCCTGCGTCCAGATCGCCATTGACCTGAGCCGCGTGGCCCAGGATCTCATCAACTTCAGCCTCCCGGAATTCGGCTACTTCGTGATTCCCAAGGAGCTATGCACGGGCAGCAGCATCATGCCGCAGAAACGCAACCCATGCGGGATGGAGCTGGTGCGAGCCAAGGCGAGCACTATACTGGCCTGCAATGACCAGATACTTAATACGCTCAAGGGCCTGCCGTCCGGCTATAACCGCGACTTTCAGGAGACCAAACGCCCCTTCTTCCGGGGCGTGGCCCTCACCATCGCCTGCGTGCGAGTGATGGATGTAACATTCCAGAAGCTCGAGGTTTGCGAAGAGCGGCTCGTGTCGGCGTTCACGGCCGCGCCCGAGGTGTTCGCGACCGATGAGGCGCTGCGCCTGGTGGTCGAGGGGGTTCCCTTCCGCGACGCCTACCGCCAGGTGGCGGCCTCGCTAGACCAGTTGGGCGCGGCCGACCCCAGGGCCAGCATCGCTCTGCGTTCGCATATCGGAGGCCCGGCGAATCTGCGGCTCGAGGTTGCCGACGCCGGGATCGAGCACGTCAGGGAGTTCGTCGCGCAGCGGCGAGACCGACTGAGGCGAGCGCTTGACGGCCTGATGGGTTCGTGATTCCTCTGGATTCCTACGGAGAGCGTTGCAATGGACATCAAGGCCATCCTGAAGAAAGTCGAAGACGCGCCGGTGCCCAAGGTCAAGAAGGTGGCGGTCGCCTACTCGGGCGGGCTGGACTCCACGCTGGGCATCGAGATGCTCCGCCGCAAGTACAAGGCCGAGAGCATCGTGGCCATCTGCGTGGATGTGGGCCAGGGCGCAGACGAGATCGCCGAGGCCCGCCGCAAGGCCAAGCTGCTGAACTTCGAGAAGGACATGATCCTGGTGGACGCCAAGGACGAGTTCACCAACGAATGGCTCACCAAGGCCATCCGAGCGAACTCGGACTATAATGGCTACCCGGTCTCGACCTCGATGACACGCCAGCTCGTGGCCCGCATCGCGGCCGTGGAGGGCGCCAAGCGCGGCTGCGACGCCGTGCTCGAAGGCTCCACCGGCAAGGGCAACGACCAGTACCGCATGCACAACACCTTCAAGCTCTTCGCCCCGCACATGGAGGTGCTCGCCTTCGTGCGCGACTTCGACCTCACGCGCAAGGAGGAAGAGGCCATCTGCGCCGAGTGGGGCGTGCCCGTCAAGGAGCAGCTCACCGGCGGCGACGACAAAACCATGTGGTGCCGCTCCATCGCCAGCGGGGCCATTGACCTCAACCAGGAGCTGCCCGACGACATCTGGCAATGGCTCGTGCCGCCGCGCAAGGCCAGCGACAAGGGCGAGACGGTCACCCTCCGCTACGTCGAGGGCATCCCGGTCGAGCTCAATGGCAAGGAGACGCCGCTCGACGAGCTCATCGCGCAGCTCAACGTCATCGCCGGCCGCAACGGCGTGGGCTACATTGACATGTTCGAGGACGGGATCATGGACCTCAAGAGCCGCGAGATCTACGAGGCCCCCGCGGCCCACGTGATTCTCAAGCTCCACCGCGACCTCGAGCAGCAGTGCCTGCCCAAGGAGGAGATTCAGTTCAAGAAGATGATTGACGCGAAGTGGGCGTATATGACTTACCACGGCGAGTGGTATCACCCGCTGAAGGCCGACCTCGATGCCTTCATCGCCCAGTCGCAGAAGCCGGTGAACGGCTCGTTCAAGGTGGACCTCTACAAGGGCAACATCGTCATCACGGGCCGCGAGTCCAAGACCTCGCTCTTCAGCCCCGAGATCCGCTCGATCAAGAGCCGCGGTTTCGACCAGCGGTGGGCCGTCAATGCCGCCAAGATCCGCGGCCTGCCGTTCGAAATCCTCTCGAAGCGCAACGAGGCCATGAAGGGCTGAGCGACGGTCCGGCCCTGATACCGCTCAGTGCATCCGAAGGCCCGCCTCGCCCAACGAGGCGGGCCTTCGCGCGCCCAAGCCGCTCCGCTCCCCAGAATGAATGCCACGATTCTGCCCATAGTTACCTTCGGCGTCGGACGCGGGTGGGGTCCACTATGATCAGAGACCCACGGATGTGGGCCTCGCCCAGGGTCGCTAGAACGCTCTCAACGCGGGCCATCACGGCCTGGATGGTGCACTTGGGCATACGGACGACGACAATGCCCTGCGACTTCGCCGGGGGAAAGAGAAGGACATTGGCGAAGTGCCTGTGATTGCCGGACAGCACCACGCGAGCATCCCGGTTTGCCAGGGCAAGAACCTCGGCGTCGGAGGCGCCTGTGCGGCCGATTTCGCGCAGGTCAAGGGCATCGTGGCCCGCCTGACGCAGGCGGTGCACGAAGGACCGCGGGAGGTTCTTGTCCACCAGGAGGCGCATGCTCAGTGGGTCCCGACGGGCTCGAACTCCTCGCGGGCCAGCATCGCCGCGTACTCGATGGCAGCCAGGACGTCCTCACGGGTCAATTGGGGGTATTCCTCGAGGATCTCCTCCACGGTGTTCCCCGCGGCCAGGAAGTCGAGGATGACGTACACGGGCACGCGGGTTCCGTGGATGCATGCCTGCCCGCCGCAGACCGCTGGGTCCGCCGTGATCCGGTCAATCATCAGGATATCCTCCGGCGCCACTCGTGCCACTAGGAGCCTGCGGCTAGAATCGCGGGCGTCGCAGTCCCACGCGGATTCTTGGACAGGCTGCTAGCATCAGTGTAGAGCATCGCAGCGCGGGGGTCAAGCCCCGTCTTCACGCCTCACACAGAACGCCACGCTCCCCCCGCCTGACTTCTCGATGAGGTCGCTGCGCCGCTCGCCGGTGCCCCAGCCGCCGGGCGTCACGTGGGTGCAGTGCGGCCAGCCGTTGCCGGAGAACACCAGGTCGCCCTCGGGGAAGAGCATGCGGCCGCGGCCGTCGTAGGAGAGGCAGGCTGCACGGGCGGGAGGCGGCACCTCGCCCAGGCTCCAGAAGAGGCTGGCCGAGGGCTCGGGGGCCAGCGGGCGCTCGCAGCAGCGCGTCACCTTGTCGCCCTCGATGCGCACCTGGGTGTAACGCTCCTGGCTCGAGAAGAAGGGGCTGAGGGTCTTGAGGCAGAACGAGCCGGCCCGCACGGGGGCCACGCCCTCCAGGTCGAAGCGCCAGCGCACCGCGTGGCCCTCGGCCCAGGCCTCGAAGAAGACCCTCTTGCCTGCGTGCTCGCGAAGATAGCTGATCCGCGTGCCGTCGGCTTCGGCCTTCCAGGGCACAAGCCAGTCGGCCTTGGGGCGGCTCGGCCACGAGTTGGCCCCGCCGAACTCGTCCCAATCGCCTTCGGGGCAGTCGAGCACCCACAGGCTCTCGGGGAACCAGGGCACGTAGATGGCGAAGGTGCTGCACTGGTAGGGCACGAGGCGGATGGGAGCCTTGAGGTAGAGGTCTTGGCGGATGGCGACGGGCTTGGGCGGTTCGAAGCGTTCGACGCGATAGGCGGGCGCCGCCACAAGGTCGGCGGGCGGCCTGTCGGCCACACAGCGGAAGCCGCTGTCGTAGATGCGCATCTGGCTCGACCACGACAGGCGGTTCGAGGGGAGGAACGAGTAGGGCTGGCGGTGGCAGAAGGCGCCACCGGCGAGGACGGCGGGCGACGGGTCGGCGGCGGTGCCCGCCCTGTTGGTTTGCGGGAAGACGACCTTGACCCACTCACCGACAAGGCCGTAGCTGCCGAGCCCGAACGGCCCTGTGTCGGGATACGCGCCCACGGGGATCGCCACGGCCAGGCTCACGTTGCCCGAGTTGCGGAAGCACAGGCCGTCGCGCCACTCGCTGCCCCAGGGCCACAGGCGGCCGTCGTCGCCGCGCCAGGCCCGCTCCCACTCCGCCTCGGTGGGCAGCCGCTTCCCGAGCCAGGCGGCGTAGGCGGCGGCATCCTCCGAGTTCACGCCCACCATCGGCAGGGCGAGGTTCTCGGGGGCGAAGTGATGCCACCCCGTCAACTCGGCCCAGCCCACGAGCCAGCCGTTGTAGAGGATGCTGTAGCCCGTCGCCTGCATGAAGCGCAGGAACTGGCCGCGGGTGACTGGGTGCTTATCCATCCAGAAGGCGGGCACCTCCAGCTCGCGGCGGTCGGCGTGGAAGTGCAGCATGTCGGGGTGGACTCCCGCGGCCCGTGCCTGGGCCGCCTTCTCCTCGGGCGTGAGGCCGAAGAGCACCTTGCCGGCGGGCACGTGCACCATCGTCCGATCGAGTTCCTGGGGGTCGTAGTTCGCCGTCACGTGGCTCATTTCCGTCCTCCAAGCAGCGCTGTGGCCTCGCTCTCGCTCAGGAAGCGCCAGCTTCCCGACGGCACATCGAGGGCCAGGGGGCCCATCTGCGTGCGCTTCAATTCTACCACTTTCAGGGGCGTGCCGAACTTCGGGTCGCGCAGCGCGCCGAACAGGCGGCGGATGTGGCGGTTCCTGCCCTCGTCGAGGGTCACGCGGAGGCGCGACTTCGGCCCCGCGCCGCCGAGCGTTTCGACGCGGATGGCCGTGAGCAGTCCTACTGGCGACGGGATGCCTCTGCGGATTGCCTCCAGGTGCTCCGCGGTGACGCGCCCGCGGACCCACACCTCATAGGTCTTCGGGCAGGCGCCTGGCCGCGTGAGGCGTTCGACCAGTTCGCCCTCCTTCACAAGGAGCAGCAGCCCCGTGCTGTCCTGGTCCAGCCGGCCGACCGGCACCCAGCCGCCGGCCAGCGCCCAGTCGGGCAACACGTCGTACACGGTCTTCCGCCCGCGCTCGTCGCGCCGCGTCACCACGACGCCCTTGGGCTTGTGAAGCATCAGGATGCGCCCCTCGGGGAGACTCATGGCCTTCTCACCAGGTCGCGGAGTTCCTCGTAGATGCCCGGGGCGGCGGCGAGGGTGTTCCACTCGGCCTCGGAGGTCTCGATGGCGTCGAGCACGGCGCCGGCCTCGCGGAGGATCACGGCTGCCGCCGCAATGTCCCAACTGCGGAGGCGTTGCTCGTAGAAGCCCGTGAAGCGGCCGCAGGCGACGTTGCACAGGTCGTAGGCGGCCGAGCCCATCGCCCGCACCTTGCGGACGCGGGGCGCGAGGCGGCCGATCTGCTCCACGAAGTGAGCCACCGCGCCCGGCCGCGCGCCAAAGCCCGTGCCGATCATGGACTCTTCGAGCGTCGTGACCGTGCTAGGCCGAATGGCTTTGCCGTTGAGGGTGGCGCCCCGGCCCGCCTCGGCGACGAACAGCTCGTCGGTCGGCGGCGCGTAGACCACCCCGACCAGCGGCTCGCCGAGCGACTCGAGGCCACGGGGGAATGTCGCCGCCTGGCCCGTCGGCCGGCGGTAGCAGGCGACGGAGGTGCAGAAGTACGGCATGCCGTAGAAGAAGCTCACCGTGCCGTCGAGGGGATCAATGATCCACTGGCAGTCACCGTCGTCGCCGAGAGCGCCCGCCTCCTCGGTGAGGATGGCGTGGTGGGGCCAGTCGCGGCGGATGATCTCCACGATGGCCTGCTCGCACAAGCGGTCGGCCTCGAGCTTCACGTCGTTGCGCGTCGCCTGGTCCACGTGGAGCAGCGTGCCCCAGAGGCGCTTCTGGATGTCGCCCGCAGCCCGCGCCGCGGCGAGAGCGGTATCCGCCAGCGTCATTGGTTGCTCCGTCCCTGAAACAGCCTTGGTTGGATCGAGACGGGTACCCTGATCGCGAGGAGGATGAACGGAGGGTTGGAGGATTGGAGGGCTGCCAGTCACCCCTCCATTCATCCAATCCTCCATCCATCCCTTTTCATGCGCAGTCACGTCCTCAGCAGCTTTCGGCGCGCGGCCTGGAGCCAGCGCCCGTCCTTCGGGAAGTCATCGAAATCCTTCAGCGGCGCCAGCAGCGCGCCGTTGCGGGGCACGCCGAGGGTCTGGAGGAGCGCGTAGTCCTGAAGCGACTCTCCCAGCGGATCGAATCGAGCGGCCCGCCGGGGCCGGGGTAGACCTGGAACGTGTCGCCATAGGCCCAGCCCGGCCACGCCAGGCCGTCGGTGACGGTGAACGGGTCAATCAGTTGCTGCGTCTGGCTCTTGTACCAGTAGTTGTAGCCCCAATGGAGGAATCCGCCGACGCCGAAGCGGTAGAAGAGCCAGCCGGCCATGCGGGCCTTGGCGAGCGGCGTGTCGAGCAGGCGGTTGAGGAACTTGCCCCGCGGGCCGCAGCAGAAATACGTCCAGCACGGGATGCCCTCCTCGACGAACTGGCGCGTGGTCGAGATGCTGGGCACGGGGGTGTCCACCAGTCCCTCGCGGCCGAAACGGATGTCGGACAGAGCGTCCATCGTCTTCATCCAGGGGGCGAGTTCGCGCACCATCGCGCGGGCGGCGCGGTAGTTGGCCAGGTGCTCGTCGCCGTGCGGCTCGTCTGAGATGTGGAAGAAGGAGCGATTGAGCAGCTTCTCCTCGCGCAGGAAACGCTCCAGGGCGGGGAGGAACTGGGCGAGGAAGGTGCGGTAGGTGGGCGACGTGGCACCGGTCTCGGGCGGCCAGAGGAGCCTGCCGCCGTCGTGGCGCTCGTAGATGCGGATGGCGTGCTTGACGCCCCATTGGGTGAAGAGATGCGTCCACTCGAAGTGCGTGATGCCGCACTTCTTCGCCAGCCCGATCCAGCGCCGCACGAGGCGCCAGTCGAATCTGTATTCATCGTGGGCGGCACGTCCCCGTCCCGCGTTCTTCTTGCTCTGCCTCACCCCCAGGAGCTGCGTCGGCCGCTTCACCCCGTCGAGCGGCGGGGTGAAGGCGGGCACGTAGATCGTGTCGAGGCCATGCTCGGCGTAGTTGCGCAGGTAGGCTTCGCAGACCGGCCAGAAGGCGTGGGAGAATGGCTCCACCTTGTACCAATCGCAGAGCGCATCGGTATAGAACCAGTGCAGCGCGTGGAAGCCTCTGCGTTTCGCCAGAACCACCTCCGAGACGATGACCGTGGCCTTCAGCGGCCGCTGCGGCTTGCCGGCGGCGAAGACCTCGACCTCGATGCCGTGCGGCCCTGGCCTCGCTTCCTTGAGCACCGTGACGGTGAGCCAGAAGGCGGCCACCTCGCCGGGCGCGACCCGCGCAGCCGACTCGGGGAAGAGCGGGTCGGGCACATAGCCGGGGATGCGGCCGACGCCGTCCAGTTCCTCAACCGGCGTCGCCGTATTGTGATGCGGCACAGGCACGCAGCCCACGCGCCGCACCTGCACGGCCAGGCCATCGGCTGCGGCGGTGCGCACCGCGACCTCGACTGGGTCATGTCCTTCCACCCGCACGCCGACCTGGAACGCCGCCTTCTCGCCACGTGCCGCAGGCAGCACGAGCGCCCGCCCTCGGCCCGGCGCGCTCAAGGGAAAGAGGCGCTGGAGCGACGAGGCAAGCCAGGCCGTGATCCTCACTTCGCGCCCTCCTTGCGCAGCAACTGCCCGATGCAGCGGAGCGCCGCCTGCTCCTCAGGATGGATGTCGCCCCAAGGGCGCGGCCCGACGTTGAGCATGAAGGTGGCGCCGCGCCGATTGGCCTCCTTCAGCTTCGCCACGATGTCGGCGGGGTCCTTGACGGCGTGGGCGCGGGGGTTGTAGGCCCAGCCGCCGTTGAGGTTCCACCACACGGCCTTCGGCTTGTCGCCGATCTCGGTGGTGTTGAAGCCGATGGTGTTCTCGCCCGGCATGTCCAGCTCCCACACCTGGTAGTCTTCGCCCTTGAGGGGGAGGACGTGGGTGTTGTTGACCACCACGGCGTCGGGCTGGAGCGAGTGGATGAGGTCGTAGGTGCCCGCAAGGTCCCAGGGCCCGCGGGCGGGGAAGTAGAGCTGCTCGTCAGGCGTCTCGAACTCGCAGCGGGGCCAGTAGCCGTCGAAAAGAATGCCGCCGATCTTTCCGAAGCGGGTGCAGAGCTCGCGGATGTGTCCCTGATAGTAGGCCACGTAGGCCGGCCAGTCGTTACGGTAGGCGGGATGCGTCCAGTCGAGGATCGAGTAGTAGAAGTGCAACGCCAGGCCACGGTCGCGCAGGGCCACGGCCAGCTCGGCTAGCGGGTCGCGGCGGAACGGCGTGCGGGTGATCTTCCAGTCGGTCGAGGGCGTGTCCCACAGGCAGAAGCCGTCGTGGTGCTTCGAGGTGATGAGGAGGAACTTCTGCCCCGCCTCGAGCATCAGGTCGGCCCACTCCTCGGCGCAGAAGCGTTCGGGGTTGAACTGGCCCAGCCGCTCGCGGTAGGTGGCGAGCGGGATGCGCTCGGAGTAGTAGACCCACTCGCCGCGGCCGTTGAGGGCGTAGAGGCCCCAGTGCACGGAGAGGCCGAATTTGGCATCCACAAATGCCTTGACGCCTTCGGGCGTGGCCTGGAGCCGCGCCGCGCTGGTGTCCTCCACCACGAAGTCCTTCTTGTTCACGTTCATGCACGTCTCCTCTCACTTCTGAGCCGGCGGAGCGGGCCGAACGCAGCGGAAGCCAATGAGGCCGTTGCGGTCGGCGGCGAAGCAGACGTCGGTGAACTCGGGATACTCCTGGTCGCGGTAGGCGGAGCGGCACTGGGTGGCCTTGGAACTCCACGCCCCGCCGCGAATGACGCGGGTGTCGCCCTTCTCGGGGCCGCGGGGGTCGCGCTCGGGGCTTGCCTTGTAGTAGTCCTCGGCGTAGTAGTCGTGGCACCACTCCCACACGTTGCCGTAGAGGTCGTAGAGGCCCCAGGGGTTGGGGAGCTTCTGGCCGACGGCTTGCGGGGTGCGCATGCAGTTGTCGCGGAACCAGGCGTAGTCGCCGAGCTTGCCGGGGCCGCTGCCGAAGAACCAGGCTGTCGTCGTTCCTGCGCGGCAGGCGTACTCCCACTCGGCCTCGGTGGGGAGGCGATAGCCGTCCGCCTCGAAATCGCAGCCCCACGTCTTCTCGTCGTAGGCGGGCCGAAGCCCTTCCTCGCGGGAGCGTGCGTTGCAGTAGGCGGCGGCCTGGCGCCAACGAATCTGTTCGACGGGGTTCCTCGGGTCTTTCCACAGCGACGGGTTCTTGCCCATCAGCCGCTCGTATTCGGCCTGGGTCACTTCATGAATGTCCATGTAGAAGGCGTTGAGCGTGACTTGATGTGCCGGCTCATCTCCCTCGTCGTTCCTCTGGCTGCCCATGGTGAAGGTGCCGGCGGGAAGGAGGGTCAGTCGCACACCGCCCTTGGTCGTCGCGATGCCGGATGATTTCGCGGGTGGGGACGCGCGTTTCTCGCCGCAAGAGGCGAGGATAAGAGCAACGGCAAGCAAAGCGGCGAGAGCTCCGGAAGTTGTCATCGTGAGCCTATCGAACGACCTTTCAGGGGCCTGCTGTGCCATGCCAGCGGTTCCTTCGCGATGCGTCAAGCCCTTGATCGGTTGCTCGACAAGTTCGCAATGACGAGGGGGGGGTGCCACGGTCACTTCTCCGCCGGCGGCAGCCAATCGTAGTCCCAGTGGTGGCCGACCCAGCCTGGTGGGCTGAGGGTGAGCGTGGCGCCGTCGGCCACGCGGACGATGCAGAGGGGGCTGTGGACGCGCCAACTGCCCTTGGGCGGAATCTTCACGTAGGCAATGTAGCGCCCGCAGTGGGACCAGCGGCCGCACGGGTCCTGGCCCATCGCCTCGGGCGGAAGCGTCACGATCTTGCCATCGGTCGCTTCCGGCAGCGAGGGGTCGAACTTGCGCACGGCCAACGAGTTGCCTGCGTTCCAGCACATCCACTTGCCATCAGGCGAGAAGGCGGGGTGACACTCGCCCGCCTTCTCGGGATGGTTGGGCAGCTTGCGGATGGCGCCGCCCTCCGAGGGCATGATGTCAATCGTGTACTTGCAGCCCAGGTAGTCCCGTATCTCGAAGACGAACCACTTGCCGTCGGGCGAGAGGTCCACCACGCTTACGCGGCGCTCGACCTTGATCGGCTCGGTCGCCTCGCCTGTTGCCACGTCTTTGTAAACGACGCCGCGCTTCTCGCAGGCCACGGTGCGCTTGCTGTCTGGCGTCCACACGTAGAAGCCGTCGAGGCGGCGGGTCTTGAGGGTCTTGGCGTCCACCACGAAGTCGCCATAGTTGTAGGTGAACATCGAGCCATCGGGCGAGGTGCGGGGCGTGCGCTCGTCCTGGTCGGGCGTGTCGGTGAGCTGCTGGAGGCCGGAACCGTCGGCATTGATGATGTACAGGTCGCGCGGCGGATAGGCCCCCTTGGGGTCGGGCGGCTTCTCCGGGTGCATGGCGATGACCAGGCGGTAGCCTGTGGCCCGGAGTTCCTCCTTCAGGTCCTTGATGCGCGGCTCGCCAAAGGGCTCACACCGGGCGGGCACTTCCCACGTCGCCCGAAGCGAGGGCGTCTCCCCGCCGCATGCCATTGCCCCGATGCCCAGCAGGAGAAGCGGCAGAAACCACCTCATCGGTTGTTCCTCTCTGGCCAGCGGAAGTAGATGAACAGGCGCCCCCAGTTCTTCGAGTCGTGGTCAATGTTGCGGGTGACGGCTTTCACCTGCGGCTCCTTGAGAAAGCGGTCCACGCGGCGCTTGAGCTGCCCTGTCCCCTTGCCGTGGACGATCTGGAGGCACTTCACGCGAAGGCGCTGCGCCTCGTCGAAGGCATCGTGCAGTTCCCGCTCGATGGCTGCCCCGTCGCGGGCCACCTCGTGGAGGTCAATCTTGATCTCGTCGGGCAAGCTGCGGTTCCCTTCAGTGCCGATGCCCTCCGCGTGAGCCCAACCGCATGATGATAGTGAAAACAGGCCCCCCAAGCAAAGCGAGGGCATGTGTCCTTGACTGCCGCGCGCCCAGGGAATATGATGATGTTGGTCTGAGAGTTGGGCCGAGGAGATCCTGATGCATCAGCCCGAGCAACTGCTGCGTGAGGTGGTCGCGCGAATCCGGCGGACGATTGACCCGGACCGCGTGATCCTGTTCGGCAGCCGTGCGCGGGGCGATGAAGGGCCGGACAGCGATCTGGACATCCTGGTCGTCGCGCCGTCGCCGCTTCCGCGCTGGAAGCGCACCGTGCCCCTGTACCGCGTCCTCGCCGGCCTCGGCGTGCCGAAGGACGTCGTGTGGTGGACGCCCGACGAGATTGACGAATGGCGGGCCGTCCGCTCCCACTTCATCACCACGGCCCTGCGGGAAGGGAGGGTGCTCTATGAAAGGCCCGCGTGAGCACGCCCTCGGCCTTCTCGCCAAGGCCGATCACGATCTGGTCGCCGCGAAGGCCACCCTGCCCACGGGAGACGCCTACGATACCATCTGCTTCCACGCGCAGCAGGCCGTGGAGAAATGTCTGAAGGCATTGCTGGCGGTCAAGGACATCGAGTATCCCCGAAGGCACGACCTCGGCGAGCTGCTCGCGCTGGCGAAGCCGCACTACCCCAACCTACGCCCACTTGAGGATGCCATCCTGGAACTGGCGCCCTACGCTGTGGATGTGCGGTACGACGACGAAGTTACCCCCGGTGCCGATGACGCTCGGCCCGCGCTTGACACCGCGCTCGCCGTCCGCGCCCTTGCGCGGTTGACTCTGGCGTCGGGCGAAGAGCAGCCAGACGCAGCTGCTCCTGGCGAATGATCGGGGACTGCCGCCGTCGCAGATGGCTTCCCAGTCACAAGCTGGTCTCGCCAGCCCGCCGCCCATCCGTGGTACCCACCCTAGACCCGCCGTGCGGCAGAGGCGTTGAGCCGCTCTGTGATGTCCTGCTTGTCGGCGGACCTCCGCACTTCGTTTGCGTTGATGTACTTCGAGTCTGTGCTCAGCCTGCGCAATCGTTCAGCTGCCGTTCGCGTCAGCAACCAGCCTTCTGTCACCCAACCGGTCTCAGGATCCACAAGGACCACGGCGAGGTGCGTCATCGCTCCTTCCTCGAAGTTGTTCGCATTGCACTTGACGACTGTCGCTTTGCCTCCTGGAGTGCGCGCCAACTTGGACTTGACCTCGACCCGTGCCGGCTGCCCACTGACCTGTGTATCGATATCGAACCCTTTGTTCCCATGTGGCCTCTTCTTGCCGCCGAACGCCAGCGCGACAAGAATCGCGCCGTACTCTCCCACACTCAGGGAGTACTTCAGGAAGTAGTCACGATGGGTCACGATTGGCGACGCCGCCATAGCCGCTCTCCTCGTCCCCTCCTGGGTTCCCGCATTCCTTATGGTCCATTCCTCTCTGGCCGGCCGCTACCGCCTCCGTTCCCCTGCCCGCCTGTCAATCACCCGCGAGATAGCGAGCATGTTGGCCTGCCAGCGGCCTTCGGGGATGTCTTCGGTGATGCCGATGAGCAATCGGTTGCCAGGGGCCGCCTCGCGGATGATCTGCCTCGTGGCCGACTCGATCTTCTCGATGCTGGCGAGGTGGAGCGAGGAGGGGAAGTTGATCCAGAGCACTTTCCCAGGCCACGCAGCTAGCGCATCGGCCACGCTCATGTCGGTGTCGGGCGATGGAGTGAATGCCTCGACGTAGTCGAGCCCCGACCCCGCCACGGCCTCGGCCCAGAGGCGGTTGTTGCCGTCGAGGTGCGCGCCGATGAGCTTGCCGTGCCTGTGGAAGACCTCGGCGGCCTCGTTGTAGAGGGGGACGACGTATTTCTCGAAGCGCTCCTTGCCCATGACCTCGGGCACTTCGTTGCCGCCGTAGTTGGCGTGGAGGGCGGGCGAGGCGGCGACGAGAGGCCAGATGCGGCGGTGCTGGGCGACCATCGCGTCGTAGAGCCGCAGCACCTCGTCGCGCCGCTCGGCCCACTCGACGGCGAACGCCTCGTGGCCCATCCAGTGGATCATGATTTCGTGGAGGGGCGTGAGGCCGATGCCGGCGCGGAGGATGAAGTCCTCGCCGAGCGTGCGGTCGGCCTTGGCGAAGTCCGCGTAGTTCGGCTCGTGGCGCTGGTCGTTGACCATGAAGAGGAGCGGCTTATAGTCCTCGGGCCGCTTGAAGAGGCGTTCGAGGGTCCAGGAGGTGAAGCCCGCGGGCTGGGCGAGCGAGGTCAGCTCGCCGACGGGAGTGCGGATGAGCGTCCGCACCCGCTCCTTGCCATCTTCCGTGTAGCGGCGGGTTTCGATCGTCACGTTGGGCCGCGTCGTCGTGACCACGCCGCAGCCGCGGACGATGCAGAGTCCGTTGTTGCGCAGTTGTCGCTCGACGACGCACTGGGGCACCATGTTCTGGTACATCGTCAGCGGCGTCTTGTCGGGTACCTCCTGGCGGAGCACCCTCTCGACGCGGCGGCGGGGGGTGATGACGCTCTTCCGCAGTGCTCTCACAGCTCATCCCCTCTTCTCACGCGGCACCCGTGACCGGTGATCAGACGGATCAGACGGATCGGACCGACTTGGTCACAAGCGCCTGAAGCGAGCCAGGCGCTCGCCCTGGGCTTCGATGAGGGCGTCGAGGATGGCCTCGGGCTCGCGGAAGTTGAGGACCATGGGGTCGCAGGCCAATGCCTGAAGCGCCTTCTCGCGGCTGCCCTCCAGGGCCGCGTCCACGAGCAATTCGTGGGCATACACTTGTGCGAGGCTCCAGCGGGCGGCCTGCGGGGGCAGTTCGCCGACGAAGACCGGGCTGGCGCCGCCCGCTCCGATGACGGCCTTCAACTCGAACACGGCCCAGTCGGGCACGTTGGTCACGGCGCCGCGGTTGGGGGTGTTGACGTAGTCGAGCCGCTCGACGCCAAGGGCGAGGGCGCGAATCTGCTCGCCCATGCTCTCGGGCGAGGCGGCGGACGGGATTGCGGGCGGGAGCTTGCCTCGAGCGCGAAGCTGGAGCTGGGACGGCTCCTTGCTCAGCTCGCGGGCGAGGGCGCCCTCGCGAATCATGTCCGACCGCCATTGCATGCCGTAGGGCAGTTCCTCGGGCTTGGTGGGGATGCGGGCGTGGGGGAAGAACTCAACGATGTGGCGGTCGCCGGCAATGGGGTAGAGGCCGAAGAGGGCCAGCACCTCGCGGGCGAAGGTGCGGGTCGGCTCCGGCGCCGCGGCCAGGATGCGGCGCTTCAGCTCGGGATAGACGTCCCGCCCCTTGTGCCGGATGCCCAGGAGCCACAGGATGTGGTTGGGGCCGGCGGCGGTGACGTGCAGTTCCTCGGCGGGGAGGCCGAGCACCTTGGCGAACCAGCGGGTCTCATAGGCCACGTTGTGGCAGTACCCGATGGTGCGGATGCCGGTGGCCTTGATCACCGCGCGGCAAATGGGGGCCATCGGGTTCGAGTGGTTGAGCAGGAAGGCGTGAGGGCAGTAGCGGGCCATCTGGCGCGCGATTTCCACGTAGATCGGGATGATGCGGAGCCCCTGGGAGATGCCCGAGGGGCCGACGCTGTCGCCGGTGGTCTGGATGATGCCGAGGCGAGCGACGGCGTCAACGTCGGCCTTGTGCCAGCGCTGGCCGGGCCCGTGGACGCCGATGGAGCCGATGGCGAAGTCGGCGCCGTCGAGCGCGCGCGGCAGGTCGGCCGTGGCCGTGAGCTTGAGCTTCGCCCCGGCCGCGGCGATGATGCGCTGCCCCGCGCGGCGCACGACGCCCATTCGCCTGGGGTCCACGTCGTAAAGCACCACGGAACAGCCTGCGAGGTCGGGTGTCGTGGCCAGCTCGCCGATCACCTGCTCGTGGTAGAAGCTGCCGCCGCCCAGAAGGACGATCTTGCTCTTCATCTCACTTCCCCACTTTGCTCACGTCCCAGAGGTGGATCGTGCGGTCTTCACTGCCGCTGGCGAGGGTCTTGCCGTCGGGGCTGAAGGCGAGGGCGGAGACGGCGCCCTCGTGGGCCCTGAGGGTGGCGGCCAGATGCCCCGTCTGGGGGTTCCAGAGCTTGACGGCCCCCTCGGGGCCGCCGGTGGCGAGGAGCGCGCCGTCGGGCGAGAAGGCCAGCGGCGAGTTCGGAGCGCATTGGGGCAGCGTGCGGAGCAGCCGCCCGCCCTTGGTGGCGAAGAGCTGCACCGTGGGCGCGTCGCTGCCGGAGGCGAGCATCCCACCTGCGGGCGAGAACGCCACCGTGATCTTGCCCTTGCCGTTGAGAAGGCTGATGGCTTGGCTGCCCGTCGTGACGTTCCACAGCAGGAGTCGGCCGAAGCGGCCGCCTCCGGCGAGCAAGGCGCCATCGGGCGAGAAGGCCGCCGAGTGCGCGCCCCAGCGAATGGTCATCGTGTGAAGGGCATTGCCGCTGGCCACGTTCCACAGCTTCACCGCCTCGTCGCCATCGCAGGCCGTGGCCAGCAGCTTGCCGTCGCGCGAGAAGGCCACGGCGTTCACGCCGCCCTTATGTCCGGCGATGTCGCGAATGACCTTGCCGGAAGCCGCGTCGAGCAGCCGCAGCGAGGTGTCGCCGCCGCCGACGGCCAGCGTCTTGCCGTCGGGCGAGAGGGCGAGGCACGCCACGCTGCCCTTCTCGCCTCGGTGGCACTGCTTGAGCTCGCCCGACTGTGCGTCCCAGAAGTAGATCGCGGCATCCACGTAGCTTCCCGCGCTGATGAGCGTTCTGCCGTCGGGCGTGAAGGCCAGGCCGCCGATGAGCGACAGGTGGCCTTCGAGCGTGAGGGCCGGCTCGGGCGCCTCCTCGCCGGCGAACGCCATAGCCAAGAGGAAGAGACAGAGATGTAGGGCGTGCATACTTGCACGCGGAACCCAGGACGACGACGAGGACGATCGGGGCCTATACATTGCCCACCCCGCTCTTCGCAATCAGGGCCTTCATCTTCTCCATGCACAGGCGCGCGACCTCGAAGGGGTCCTTCTTCCAGAGTTCCTGGTTGAACAGCTCGACCGAGAGCGGCCCGCGGAAGCCGCTGGCCCACAGGTCACGGAGCAACTGCGGCAGCGGCAGAATGCCGTCGCCAGGCAAAATGCGGTCGCCGTCGCGGAGCTGGAACTGTTCGGGCTCCTTCGGCACGTCGTTGATGTGCCACACGGCGTAGATCGCGCCGGCCAGGTAGCGCACGCCTGCAAAGGACGAGCCGCCGCGGTAGAGGTGGAACGAGTCAGGCACGATTCGCGCGTCGGGGCTATCGGCCTCGATGGCGATGGCCGCCGCCTGGCCCAGGGTGTGGACGCCCTTGATCGGGCCGAGGAACTCGATGGCCACCGTGATGCCAAACTCCTTGCCCAGGGCGAGCAACTCGCGGTAGCGTTTCGCCGCCCAGCGCACGTCAAGGTCCGGCCGGTCGGGCCCGGGCACGGCGGCGATGTGCTTCGCCCCGACCTTCGCCGCCTGGGCAAGCTGCGGCTTGAGCTGCTCGTAGCGCTTCGTCTTCTCCTCTTCGTCCACCGGCATCGAGTTCCAGATGCCGATGACATTGGGCACTTCGAGCCCGAGGTCTGCCAGCAGCTTCCTCAGGTCCTCGAGCGGCCGCCCATCCTTCTCGTGCCTCGACAGATCGCCGCTCCACAGCTCGATCGAGTCGAAGCCCGCCTTGGCCGTCGCCCGGATCTTGTCTTCCAGGCTGGCGCCGCGCAGGGTGCTGGTGTTGATGCCCAGCCTCCACTTGCCCGCGGCGGGCGCAGGCTCGGCGGCGCGCGCCGGGAGCACGACTGCCGCGGCTCCCAGGCCGCCCGCTCCAATCCACTCGCGTCGCGTCAGGCTGCTCATGCGTCTCGGGTTCTCCTGTGCCGCCCCTCCGTCGCCGCCCAATCATAGGGAATGCCGGCCGACAGGTCAACCGACGCATGGCCCTCGTTGCGATTCAGGGGCCGCGCCACACTTGACAAAGGCCCGCCTGATCATCTATGCTATTGACGCAAGGTGGCATTGTGGCCACTGCAGGCAACTCTTAGGGGACGTTGATATGTGGAGAGCGTTGCTGGCTGCGGTGTTCGCCGGTTCGATGGCCCTGGGCACCATGGGGTGCGGTGAGGAGTCCGCCCCGCCTCCCCCAGAGAAGAAGCAGTCCAAGATCGAGGGCATCATCAAGAAGGCCGGCGAGGAAGTGAAGAAGGGCGTCGAGGAAGTCAAGAAGGACGCCGAGGATGTGAAGAAGGCGGTCGAGGACGCGACGAAGTGAGTTCGTTGGCGGCCTCTCGCCAATGCACGCCTTGAGCCGTCCGACTCAGGCTGCACGCCAACGGGGCGGGCCTTTCGCACGAAGGGCCCGCCCCGAGCGTTCTGGGGGCGGCGCCGTTCACGGTTCGGTGCGGAAGCCGCGGTCGCCGGACGAGTAGGCCACGACCATCTCGGCGTCCTCCTCGCCGATGCTCGTGGCGTTGTGGGGCACGCCGGCATCGAGCACGAGGGTGTCGCCCGGCTCCAGGACCACCTGGGCGTCGCCCATCGTGTGGCGAAGTCGTCCTCTGAGCAGGTAGAGCGCTTCCTCGCAGTTCGGGTGGCTGTGGCGGGGGTTTGACATCCCCCTCCGGATCACCACACGGCCCAACGTCAGCCCCTGGGCGTTGCCGATTCCCCGCCCTGCGAGCCACGTGAGGCTGCCCCAGCGCTCCTCGACGCGATGCGCGGCGGCCTCGGCTGCGGTTCGGATGTTGCTGCTCATGACTCGCGCTCCTGGAGGGGGATTGGCTTGCCTGGCCCCGCGGCGAAGCCCTCGAAGATGCGCGTCACTTGCCAGGCCTGCCGGAGCGTGCCCTTGGCGGGGGGACGTCCTTCGAGGATCGCTCGGGCGAACTCGTTGACCTCGCCGTAGTAGCCGAGCAGGAACAGCCCCTTGTTGTAGAGCTGGCCGAGGGAGAATTCCGGCTCCCACGAGGCGGTGGCCTGGCCAGGCGCGCCCGTGTAGTAGTTCGGCGCGCTGCCGTAGCCGGTGCCCGTCTCGTACGGCGGCGACCGGTGGAGGCGGATGCGCAGGTTGTTCTCCACGACGACGTGACTGCCTGAATCGGAGACGAGGGTAGTGCGCTCCATTCCCCCGTCGCGCGACGAGCCATGGGTGAAGGCGAGCAAGGCCACCGCGCCCGAGGCGAAATGGAACGTGGCGGCGCCGGCGCCATTGTCGCTCCGCTCATAGTAGAGGCTGGCCGGCATGCCCAGCAGGAAGACCATCAGCGAAGCAGGATGGCACAGGTGGTCGAGAAAGCCGACGGCGCCGCTCACTTTCTCGCCGGCGAAGTACCGCATCAGTTCTTCCTGCGTCGGCACATACTGCGGGTATTGGAGCAGGGCGAGCTGGACGCGGCCGAAGCCGGGGGCCGAAATCAGTTCCTTCGCCTTCTCGTTGGCAGGGAAGAACATCTTCTTGAGGCCCACCATCGCCACTTTGCCGCTCGCCTCGGCGGCCTGCTCGATGGCCTCGATCTCGGCGCAGGTTGCCGCTGGCGGCTTCTCCATCCACACGTGGCGCCCGGCGCTCAGGCAGTCCGCCGCGATCTTCGGATAGAGCGGCCTGCCGCGCTCGTCGTAGCCCACAACGATGAACACGGCATCCAGTTCCTCGCGTGCGAGCATGGCCCGGTAGTCGGCGTAGGCGGCTTGGGCGCCGAACTTGGCCGCGAAGGCCTTGGCCCGCGCGAGGTCGAGATCGCACGTCGCCACCAGGCTCACGGGGGCGAACTGAAACGTCGGGTAGATGTTGCGGAACGCGTGGGAGCCGCAGCCGATGAAGCCGGCGCGAATCTCCGGCTCGTCCACCAGACGCCCATGAAAGCCGATGTGCACGGACATCCTCTCACTTGAATGTGTAGGTGCGGGTCCAGCGGAAGGTCTCACCCGGCCTGATGCTGAGGGCGCAGTAGGCTTCCGGGCTGGCGGCCAACGGGTCGGCGTAGTAGGCGAAGGTGGAGACCGGAAAGTCGCCCGACACCACCACCTCCAAGCCGTTCGCCTGGTTGCGGATGCGGAAGTGCTCGCCCCGCGAGTCGGCCACGCCGCGAAAACGAGCGTAGGTTCCTGCCTTGACCATCTCGGTGAAAGCGAGGGTGCGGCCCGACACGGCCATGGGCGGCTTGGGCGCGATGTCCACCGTGAGCGGGAAGCTCGTCGTCACCACGTAGTCGGGGCCGGGCGGCGCGCCGTCGAAGGCGAAGAAGTCGTGGCAGTACTGGTCGCTGGCGATCGGCTTCTCGCCCGTGTTGGTCAGGTAGTGTTCGATCCGGAGGACGGGCTCCTTCGGGTCAAGGACGATGTGTTTCTCGTAGCGGTAGGCCGTGCCCTTGAAAGGCTTGCCCTCCTGCACGAACGTGGCCAAATCGGGCCGCACCGTGACCCGCCAGGGAAAGCGCTCGGCCACCTCGAAGGGGTCGAAAAAGAAGTAGTCGGGCCGCTCGGGCCGCTTGAGGAGGCCGACGCCGAGCTTGAGGAAGGGTTCGCCCACCTTGGCGTCCTCGTAGCTCACGGCCGCGCCGATGCCTATCTCCTCGATGAGGCCCACGCCGCCCAGGCGTTCGCCGCGCGGCTCCTTGCCCAGGAACGTGTGCTTGCCGTCGAGCGTCACCTGGAGCACCACGCCCCCGCACTCGAATCGCTGGCCGGCGTAGGCGGACGACGGCTGGTCGGGCACCATCAGCGTGGCCTTGAGCCGCCCGCTCTGGATCGTGAACTCTCCCGCCTTGATCTCGGCTTCGGTCAATGGCCTGCCCTTTCCATCTGGCCGGGCCTTCTGCCACGGCGCGCACGCCGCGGCCAGCAGCGCCGCGCACAGCATGCCCATGCTTCGTGCAACCATTGTGCTTCTCCCCTACCGAGTGATCTTCACCGCGATGTCCCGAGAGAATGCGGGAATCCTGAGGTCCAGACCGTTCGCCGCCTTGGCCTTGTCGGGCGCGGCGGGCTTGCCGTCCCAGGTGTTCCACCACTCGACCTTGTAGTCGCCGGGGGCGAGGCCCTGGAGGGTGAGCGTGGCGCCGGTGATCTCGGCGGGCTTCGCGCCCTCGTGGGCGATCTTCCACCACGTGGCTTGGGGGTCGGAGACCCAGAGGTAGGCGCAGCCGTCGCCCTGAAGGCCTACGAGCCGCAGCCCTTTGTCCACCGTGGCCGTTGCGGAGCGCAGCTTCGCGGTGGTGTAGGGGATATCCTTCACGAAGGCCGAGACCGGCTTGTAGTGGTGGTACTGGTTCCTCTTGTGCACGTCGTCCCACCACCAGCTCATGACGGTGCTGGACATGCCGGAGAGGGCCGAGGCCCAGAGGGCGTTGTGGAGGTGGGTGTAGTCCGTGTCGGCGTCGTATTCGGGCGAGCGGCCCCACTTGTCGTCGGCGAGGCCGAACTCGCTGAAGAGCACGGGCTTGTTCGGCGCGGCCTCGCGGGCGAGCTTGACGCGCGAGAGCACGCTGGCCACCTCGTCCTTGAACAGGTCCTTCTCGGCGGGGCGCATGTAGTAGTGGAAGTCGGCGGTGTCGAGCTTCGGATGCTTGTAGTCGCGCGAAGGCGAGTGCCAGGTGCTGGTGCAGCGGATGCGGCCGTAAGGGTCGAGGCTCGTGACCTGGTCGCCCAGTTCGCCGTAGAAGCGTTCGAGGGGCAGGCCGGGGTCCTGCTCGTTGAAGTACTCCCAGGCGGCGACGTGGGGCGAGTAGCCCCAGCGGGCGACGAAGTAGCGCACCAGGTTCCTCGCGTGGCCGAGCATGCGTTCGTAGGCGGGGCTGCCCGCGTTCCGCAGGTTCTTCATGTAGTGGTCGCGGGTGAGCATGGTGAGCTGGAGGTAGACGCCCGCGGCCTCCGCCGTCTCGACCAGCGCGTCCACGATGCGGCAGTCGAGGGGGTTGTACCAGCCGAGGAGCGGGCGATTGGGGTCGGCTTCCCAGAGCAGTTCGGGGCCGCCGGCGGCCTCGCGGAGCGAGAGATCGCGGAGATACGTGGTGCCCTTGGCCGTCGAGCGGAAGGCCAGGCGCTCGAGCCACCACTGGTTGTCGCGGGTCCCGAACTCGTGCTGGAACGGCGTCCAGCCCTTGCCGCCCTTGAGCTCGATGGTGCCGCCTGCGCCGAGGTCAAGGGCGATGCCCGCGCCCGAGGCGTTTCGCACCTTGCCCGTCAGGCGGTACTTCGTGCTGGCCTTGACGGCCAGGGGCCTCGTGGGTTGGAAGGTGATCGCCGCGTTGGCGTCGCCGATGATGGCCAGGCAGCGGTCGTCGGAGTGGAAGCCGTCGCGATCGGGCATGGCCACGATAGGCGGGTCCCAGCTCCACGAGCGGCCCCAGCCGCTCTTGCGGGCCTCGACGGCCATCGCCCAGTCCTCGCAGCAGCACCAGATGCGCGCGTAGTTTGCGCCGTTGTCACCTAGCTTCTGGAGCATCTCGCCCTGCTTGTAGGAGTCGGTGATGAAGGCCACGTTCTGCCCGATGGGGAAGAAGGGGGAACCGTCGGTGAACTCCAGGAAGCGGGGGTCCTTGGCCGACACGCGCACGAAGCCCCTCCCCTGCCCTGGCGTGCACTGGAAGTCGGCCGGGGCCGAGCGGACGGTGCCATCGCGGGTCGTCACCACAGCGGCGGCCGACCAGTTGCCCGTCTCGTTCGGGGCGAAGCGCGCCCGCCAGCCGGGCGCGCCGCTGGGGTAGAGCCATTCGGTGGGGCGGCCGCTGTGCGGCCGCTGCTCGCGCTCGACGGGCTGGAACCAGAAGGCAGGGTAGACGAGCTTCTTGCCGCTGGGCGCCGTGAGCTCGAGCGACACGTCCGCCTCGGCCGCATCGTACGGGTTGACCGCGGCGATGTTGGTCGTGATGGCGAACTCGATCCTGCCCAGGCGCGCGACCTGCTTCGCGGCGGCCTCGATGGCCACCTGCCGCTCCGCGGCGCTGGCCGCCAGACAGAGTCCCTGGATGATGAAGGCGATGCGGCTGGCTCGGCTCATGGCGGCGTTCTCCCTTCGAGTTGCGCGGGCTGGGCGCCCGCCCAGCCGGCCACTTCGGGCATGTGCACCATGGCGAACGACATCTGGATCGGGTAGTTGCACACGCAGCCGACGGCGTAGTCGGGCACGCTGAGGATGCCGTCGGCGGCGATGAGGCTGTTCGAGCAGCCCGAGCGCGCGTTGCGCACGTGGTGGCGCTCCCCCGTCGCCGCCTCCACGTAGCAGACCGTGCGGTCGCGCAGGAAGTAGAGGTGTTCGCCGCCAACGGCGTAGTTGCAGCCGCCGCGGGGCAGGAGCGGCACGCTGCCCTTGGGCCCGCCGGTGCGCGCGTCGTAGACATTGCCGTTCTGGTCCACGAAGGCGTCGCCCCGCAGGATGAGGGGCTGGGCGCCGACGCGGCCCTCCCAGGCAGGCTTGCCGCTGGCGGCGTCGAAGGCGCGGGCTTGGCTGAGCTTGCCAGTGAGCAAAAGGCCCAGGCCGTCACACAGAGCCAGCCAGTCGTCGTTACCGCGGATAGCGGTCCAACCGCCGGGCCCGTAGACGCGGAAGGGGGTCTCAATGGTGCGGCTCCAGCGCACGGCGCCCGAGCGGGCGTCGAGGGCGAGGATTTCCGAGGAGGCGGTCTTCGGCGCCTCCTTCGGGTCGGTGAGCGCGGCCGTGAGGGTCGGGGAGGGCGAGTCGATGGCGAACACGGTCCCTCCCCCCAGGGCGAGGGCATGGTTGTTGAAGCGGTGCGTCGCCTGCCGCGTCCAGAGGGCCGCGCCCGTCCTGCGGTCGAGGGTGACGAGGGCCGTGCTGTCCCAGAGCCCCTTCTCGATGATGCGCACCTTCTCGAAGGCATAGGCGATGAGGACGACGTCGTCGCCCACGCGGATGTCGGAGACGAGGGGCTTGCGGCCCTTCTCGTCCTGGGCCTGGAAGGTGAACTTCGTCTTCTCGATGCCCGTGGCGGGGTCGAGGACGATGCAGGCGTCGCCCGCGGCCACGTAGACGCCGTCGGGCTGCGCGGCGAAGCGGGTGAACGCCTCGGTCTTGACCTTCCACAGATGGCGGCCCGTGTAGGCGTCGTAGGCGAAGAGCGCGCGCATCGGCAGCGAGTAGGCGAACACGCGGCCGCCCACGACTTGCGGCTTCACGCCGATGCCGTAGTCGTTGTTCGTCCAGAACTCGTCCTCGCCGCCCTGGCCGTACCAGAGGATGCCGAGCGGGGGCTTGACGAGCTGGTCCTTCGAGAAGTAGGACCGGCGGGCGTCGGCGCACTCGTGGGTCCACCAGGCCGAGCCGGGCAGCGGGCCGTCGCGCTTCACCACCCCGGCCTCGTTTCCCTCTTCGACGATGAGAGTGCCGCCATAGGGGTGCAGAACCTCGCGGAGTCTCTCGGCCGCGTCCCTGTTGGGGAAACCCGTTTCCGAGACGATCAGGCTGGCGAGATAGGGCGGCAAGGGGAAGGCGAAGGGGTCGCCGACGAAGAGCTCGGCTCGCGTGCCATAGATGCCTGCCGCCACCAGCTTCTCGTGGAAGGCCCGCACCTTCGCGGCATCGGCGTCCACGCCGATCACCCGCACGTTCGGCTGCGCCGCCAGGCGGTAGAGCCACCGGCCGTCGTGGAGGCCGAGGACAAGGGCATAGCCCTGCGACGCCGGGAAGGAGCGTTCGGGAACCTGGGGCAGCGGTGCGGCCTCGAGGGGCCAGGTCGTTGTCTCCCTCTTGTCGCCGCCGAAGCAGAACAGGCCGCCCTCCTTCGTGGCGACGAAGAGCTTGCCGTCAGCGGCGGCGAGCGAGGAAGGTGTGCCGTCGAGGGCGTGTTGCCAGGCGACCTTCGGCTGGCCGCCCTCGGCGGGAAGCTCGACGGCGAGGAGGGTCTTGCCCGCGTGGCCGTAGAGGCGGTTGCCCGCCTTGATCAGCGTGTCGCTCACGGGCTTGCCCTTCGCGTGCTCGGTCTCCAGCTTCCACAGCTCGGGCAGGTCCCAGCGCCACGGCCTGGCGTCGTGAGTGCCGTAGAGCTTCGTCTCATATTCCGAGACGGCGGGACGTGTGAGGTCGTAGGCGTAGAAAGCACCCTGGTACGCGCCGTAGAGGATGCCGGGCGTGAGGGCGGCCCAGGCGGAGATGCCCGGCTGCTTGATGTAGTCGAAGATCGGCCCCTCGAACAGCTCGAACTTCTTGGGGTCGAAGCGGGCCGGCGCGTCCTTGCCTGCCTGGCCGAAGCGGCTGCCGACCTCGCGGCCCGTCGTGAGGTCCACGGCCCCCGCCCGGCCGACGAACGCCAGGTTGCCCACCACCGCCAGGCGGCAGTCGCCGCGGCGGTAGCCCTGCACGTAGCGCAGCACCTTGCCGGTCTTGCGGTCGAGCACGGCCGGCATCGAGCGGCCGTTCGGCACGACGAGCAGGTCGCCGGCCACGGCGAGGTGTCCCTGCGGCGCGAGGCCGGTGTCGAACAGCTCGTTGTGGTCAATGCGCACCTTCTCGATGAGCTGCGCCTCGGCATTGCGCCAGAGGACGCGGCCCGTCTCGGCCTCGACGGCGGCGACGAAGACGCCCAGCATCGGCCACAGGCCGGCGCCGAAGTAGATGACGCCGTCGGCGAGGACCGGGCCGCCGCGGACGGGCCAGTAGGAGATGAGGCGGCCGTTGCCGAGGTGGCGGCGTTCGGGCCGCTGGTCGGGCGCGCCCCTCACCTTCCAGCGGAGCGCGCCCGTCGCGGCATCGAGGCAGTAGAGCCAGCCGTCGTCGGAGCCGAAGCACACACGGCCGCCCCACGCCACGGGCGCGAGCCTCACGGGGCCGTTGGCGAGGAACGACCAGCGCTGCTCGCCTGTTTCGGTGTCGTAGGCCGCGAGCGTGCCGTGGTTCGCCGAGGCGAGGAAGAGCGTCGTGCCCAGCACGACGGGCTCGCACGAGGCGTCGAAGTGCAGCCGAGCCTCCCTCGGCCACGCGGGCACGGGCGGGGCGAGCCTGCGAACCCAGCGCAGGTGGAGTTCGGCGGGCAGGGCTTCGGCGGTCGTCCCGCTGCGCTGCGCGTCGCCCCGCCACGCGGGCCAGTCGGCGCCCGGGGCAGAGAGCGCTGGCAGGAACCCCAGCACGGCGATCAGCCGGGCACGTCGCATGTCGCCTCCTTGCCATTCAGCAGGAACAGCCCTTGGCGAGGCAGGATGGCGCGGACGGCGAGACCCTCGGGCGCGCGAACGCGCAGGGCAAAGGGCTTGCCGGCCTCGTTCTCCCATTGCACCTCCACGTCGCCCCGCGGCGTGGGCATCGCGCCGCGGCACCAGGTGAGGTCGCACGGGTGCGGCTCGACGATGGCGGGCTCGAAGCCCGGCCCGCCCGGGCGCACGCCGAGGACGTGGGTGCTGAGGAAGTACGTGGGCGCCGCCGACCATGCGTGGCAATGGCTCCGCGTGAGCCGGTCGCTCGTGCTCGACCAGGTTTCCCAGAACGTCGTCGCGCCCAGGTCCATCATCCGCCCCCAGTCGCGGCGGATCGTGTCGAGGAAGTCCTGGTGTCGTCCCTCGCGCAGGTAGCCCTCGAGAAGAAAGAACTCGAAGAAGGGGCTGCCCGCCTTCACGAAGCCCTCGGGGGGATTCTGCACGATGTCCCAGCAGCGGCGCGCGCGCGGGCCCCTGGCCACTCCGGCGATGTAGGCCGCCGTCTGCGTCTGCTGGCTGAAGACAGGGCTGTGGGCGCCGTCGCGCAGGCAGTCGGTGTAGGCGCGCCTCTCCTCATTCCAGAGGCGCGCGTTGATGGCGTCGGAGAGCCCGTCCGCCATCGCCCGCCACGATGCGGCGAGGGCGCCCTCGCCAAGCCAGTCGGCCAGTTCGGCCGCGTCGCGCAGGGCGTGGACCATCTGGCAGTTCTGGTGCGTCACCACGCCGCGGGGCGGGGTGTCCATCGGCGCCCAGTCGAACATGTTCCACGCCCGGATGTCGAGGAGGCCGTCGGCGTTGATGTGCTTCGCGAGGCCCTCGATGTTGCGGCGGATGAAGCCGAGCAGTGCCCGCCCCCGCTGGCGGTCGCCCGTGAAGAGGACGAACTCGCGGCACGAGCGCATCCACAGCAGGCTCCAGGCGGTGAGGACGTTCTGCCAGGCGCTCGGCACGTGGCTCTCGGTGACGGGCGAGCGGTCGAGGCTGTGCCCCGTCTGCTCGAGACAGTGGAACCACAGGCGGGGGTCGCCGTTCACCGCCCAGTCAATGAGGGCCTCGTTGCGCGCGTCGCCCACCCAGTGGGTCTGCTCGTAGGTGGGGCAGTCGGTGTAGGTGTCCTCGGCGCAGCAGCGCAGGGTGAGCGCGCCGGCGGCCCAGATGCGGTCGAGCTGCGCGTCGGAGCAGGCGAATCGCCCGCGTCGGTTCTGGGGATAGGTGCTGAAGACGACGTGAACGCCCCGAAGCTTCGCGGGGCCGGTGAGGTTGCGCAGGATGAGGTAGCTGTACTGGAAGCCGCGGCGCACGAGGCTGCGGAACGCCTGGGAGCCCTCGCGGCAGATGTACCGGAGGCTGTTGTTCATCCCCTCGGCCAGGTTGTAGCGGCCGTCGGGCTGGATGAACTCGAAGTTGTGGAAGTCGAGGATGGTGCCCTCGGGCGCGGCGACCTCGAAGGCGTGGCTGCCGATCAACTCGTGGCCGAAGTCGAGCAGCAGGCGCACGTCGCTGCCGCGGGCCGGCGGGTGTACGATGGTCCAATCGCTGCCCGAGAGCAGGCCATCGGCGTTTTCGAGCCGCATGTCGCCTGGCACCACGCGATCGGTGTAGGCCTGCACAAAGGCGTCGGCTTCAGGCAGGTGCTCGGGCCGCACGGGCTGGAAGCAGGCCTCGCGCGCCCAGGCGGACACGTCGCAGGCGTCCCAGAACGCCTCGCCGCGCGCGGAGGTGGCGCCGGAAACGAGCGGCTGGGCGAGCACGGCCGAGGCGTCCATGTGGCCTTCGGCCTGGCGGCGTTGGTCGTTGCGGAGTTCGAACGGCCCAAGGACGGCCCACGGGCTTCCGCCGCCCTCGCCGAGCGCGCGAAAGCGCAGCTCAGGCGGCCCGTCGAGCGCGACGACGAACTGCGGCAGGTGGTGCGCGGGCGGCCGGGCGACCAGGGAGTTCCAGCCCGCGTTCAGCGTCGCGCGCCCGTCCTCCACCAGCTTGCCATTCACCTTCATCGGGCCGGGGTGCTGGTGGGGGATGCGGAACGCCACGTCGGTCGCACACGGCGACCAGACCTGGGTGGCGAGGTAGTAGTGGGCGAAGACGAAGTTCGACGAGGAATCCTGCGGCGCGATGTAGGGCTTGGCGTAGATCGTGAAGCGGTGCGGGATCGAGCGGACTGCCTCGACGCTGACCAGCCGCTTCGGCAGGACCGGCTCCTGGGTGAGAAACGGGATGTCGCGCGGCAGCAGCTCGCAGTGGAAGCCGTCGTGGGCCGGGCGGAGGGCTTGCGCGCGCGGCCACGAGCCATCCTCGTAGCCGGGCTGCGTCCACGGCTCGGCCCGCCGCGCGTCGAACTGTTCTTCGAACGCCTCCTGCACGCTGATGCGGGGCGTCGCCGAGACGAAGCCTGGCGCGGCCTCCGCGAGCCAGGCTTCGTCGGTGAACACGGCGGTGCCCGCCAGGTCAATCTGCGCCAGGAGGCCCGGGGGGCCCGGAAGGTACTGGAACGTGCCCTCGCCGAAGTAGTTCACGAGCACGGCCAGCACGTTGTCGCCCCGCCGAAGGTGCGGCGCGAGGTCATAGGTGTCATATCGCCAGTGGGCCGGCCAGCAGCGGACCGGCCCGTGGCCGAGGTAGATGCCGTTGACGTAGGCGGTGTAGCGGGAGTCGGCGGTGAGGCGCAGCGTGGCCGGCCCGCTCTCGTAGGCGAAGCGGCGCCGGAATGCGACGAATGCGTTTCGCTGCGGCATCTTCTCCGCCGCCCATATCCACGACCCTTGCCAGGATGTCCGTGCCTCGGTCATGTTCCTGCTCTCTCTGGAATCGGTGATCGGCAGCCACTATTGACTCTTGCGCAGGCAATGCCAGGCTCTGTCATGCCGAGCGAACAGGAGCCACAAGAGGAGCCGTGCATGACAGAGTATATCGCATTGGACTGCCATAAGCACCACGCGCTGATGAAACGCGAGGAGGCGACGGGGAACTGTGCCCTGCGAGGCCGAGGAAGAATGGATGCGACACGCCCTCCGAACACGCTCATGCCTCCCCCAGAGGGCGAAGAGATGATGGCTCTTTGGGGTTTGGCGATCTCGCCTCGCCTGGCCGGTGGAGGGTGTGGGCACGCCCTCTCCTGGCGGACCTGGGGGTTCCTGGGGAGGGCTGTGCCGAGTGGCTGGCGGGCGTCGCCTGTCCATGCTGTATCAACCCTGTGAGGAGGAGAGTGATACAGCATGGGTAGATGGGCGAGAATGGGCGATTCTCGCGGCTCCGGCCATATTCGCTCATCTGTGGGATGAGCAAGCATGTGAGCGGGAATGGCCGGAGGGCGCAAGGCGTTGCGGCATAGAGGGTTATGGCAAGGCCTCGCCGCCGCAGCCCTCGTCCCGCGGTCCCCATCGGCTGCCGCGTCGGGATCGCCAGACCCTGATGAGCCAGATGATTGGGTTCGTGTCCCCACGAATCGTGCGTTCGCCCTCACCGCGAGTCCCCGCCGGGCGGGCCATCGGAGCAGGAGAGCCCGTGCCGCATCTGCGCGCACCGCCATCGAGCGCTTTCCCCCTTGACAGCCGCACTTTCAGAGATACTGCTCCGGCCGCGAACCGGGTTCTCAGCGGCCGGAACCACGGGGCGTCGGCCAGGGCCTCCAGCGTAGCCGCAAGCGTCCCGCTTGCGATGGTTCTCGACAACCGAGACGCTTGTCGCTACACGGAGGGATGCAGACTGATTCGCGGCCGGAGCAGCAACAAGCTTGTGCGCGCGCAGTCCGGCGAGCCGGTGAGCTAGGCCTCGACCTTCACGGCGCAGACCTGGAAGCGGCCGTCCACAGTGTCGTTGTAGAGCAGCCAGCGCGAGTCGGCCGAGAAGCCGGCCTCGACGTGCTGCCCGCGGAACGGCGCGTGGGGCGTGTGCACCGTGGCCACCGGCGCGAACTCCACCTTGGGACTCCCCCAGGCAAACGGCGCCAGGTGTACGAAGCGGTGTCCCTCGGTGCCTTCGCCGCAGACCCAGCGGCCGTCGGGCGACGCGGCGATGTGGGTGTGATAGCAGTTCAGCGGCTCGGAGAGGAACACCTCGTTGCCGGCGAGGTCGGCGATGCCCAGGCGCGCCGGCACAGGGGCGCGCTCGCACCAGGGCAGCTCGAAGAGTGTCGGGTCGCCGCGGCGGTCCTGGTACGTGTAGCCCACGTGCTCGCCGCCCGGCCACCAGAACTCGTGGGTCACGACCTCGAAGGTCTCCTGGTGGCGGATGCGCCGCAGCTCCGAGCCGTCCACCCGCACCGTCCACATCCGCTGGCCCAGGCCCTCGAGCATGTCCTTGGCGAACCTCAGCAGGCCGGGGTCGGTGGGCGACGTATCGAGGTGGAAGAAGCAGAATTCGATCGACTCAGCGAGTCGGGTGACGGCGCCCGAGGCGAAGTCGTAGGCCCAGATGCGGCCGTGGCGCGGGCGGGCGAGGAAGCGCCAGAGGGCCGTGGCGTCGCGGGTGGTGGGCACGGGGGGCGAGGCGTCCTCCTGGATGTTCTGGCGCAGGATGACGGTGCGCCCGTCGCAGGTGACGTCGGAGAGGTGGCCGGGCGCCTCCTGGGGCACCTCGCCCACGGGCTGGGGCGAGCCGTCGGGCAGATCCACCGCCCACACCTTGCGGCCCAGCTCGGGCAGGAACCACAGGCGCCCGGTCTCTTCGTTGAGCTTGAGGAACTGCGCCACGAAGAGCTTCTTGGGCCTCACGTCGCCGCTGTCGGGGTCCAGGAGCACCACGTTGCCGTCGCTGTGGCGGCCCCAGGCGAGCACGAAGCCGCCCGGCACGCGGCGAGGAAGGCGGAAGTAGCCCAGCGTGGCGCCCTGCGGCAGATCGGTGAGCTGCCGCACGGCGCGTCCCGTGTGCGGATCAACCCATTCCTGCATGCGGAGGCCCTCGTCCTGAGTCGCTGGGGCGCGCCCTCGCGCCCCGACCTGGAGTATACCGTGCGCGTCGCGCCGGCGCAACCTCCGGCCACGGGCTCATGGGCTGGGGGGAGCCGAGCTGCGCAGCGCGGCCCGCACCTTGGCCCACAGGGCCTCGATGGCCGCCTCATTCTCGGCGTAGAACCTGGTTTTCGAGCACTCGCGGCGCAGCCGGTTCAGGTGGCTCTCTGCCGTCAGCCACACGCGGTCGGACGCCGTGCGCTGGGCGTCGTTGAACAACTGCCTGGCCCAGACCTCCAGTGGGTCAATCGGCGCCTCGGGGGCGATGGCGGTCGTGGGGTCCACCTTGGGCACGGGCTTGGACCGCGGCCGCCGGCTGAACATGCCCGATGAGATGGCCACAATGCCCACGATCATGCCCACGCCCAGCAGCCCGCCGATGATCGTGTAGAGGACGATCCGATGCGCTTCTCGCTTGTGGGCGGCCACGAGTTCTTCCCGCGATCGGTGCGCGTGCTCGCCGTGAGGGCCGCTGGCCGGCCCGTGCACGATGCGGCCGGGCGCGCGGGTGGGCTGTGTCTGCGCGGGCGGCGCGATGTCTGGCGCGGCGGGTTCCGCCGGCGGTGCGATGTCGGGGATCGCCGCCGCCTGCTCCGATGGGGGGGCGATGTCGGGGATGGCGGACGACGGCTCGGCGGCCTCGGCGGGGGGGGCCGGGGCCTCGGCTTCCCTGGGCACGGCGAGCGTGGTACGGCACTTCGGGCACTCGACCTGGTCGGCGAGCGCCGGGTCATACTCGAGCAACTGGCCGCACTGGGGACACTCCCCGTAGTGTCGGGTCATGGCCACGCCCCTCCGTTGGCTCCCGCGCGAGGGGGTTTCTCGCGTCACGTGGATGCTACCGGTGCGCGGCCCGGATGTCAAGCCTCAGCGCGAACGGTGGCGGGGGCGCCTGGCCCCGAGCGGCATCCGCCGGTCGGGGCCCGCCTCGCCGAATGCCTGGAGGAACTCGTCCATCTCCTCGGCCGATGGCCGGCCGGTCTTGGCGTCGCGCTCGGCCTCGTCGGGCGCCGCGCGCTGGGCCTCGAGCCGGCTCTCGCGCAGGAAGACCTGCGACGGCACCACGGTCGCGCCGCGCGCCGCGCAGGCGCGCATCAGCTCGCCGTCCGAGGTCACCACGCGCAGCTTCCTGGGCGCGGGGCTCGCCTCGACGAGGCGGCGGATCTCGTCGTCGGCCGTGTGAGGCGGGTGGGTGTGGAGGATGCGGAGGCCGCTCTCTTTGCGGTCGGAGTGCGCTCCGCCGCGGAACCGGCTGCTGTCGAAGACAACTGTTGCGGGCTCGCCTGTGGTGCTGTGGTGGCGGATCAGGCTGCCCACCAGTTGCTCCTGAGCGGCTTCCAGGACCTCGGGGTTTGGGGCTTTGCCGCCGAGCATGGCGAAGAGCACGTTGTAGCCGTCGAGGATCAGCATGAGACACCAGGGCGTTTCAGGCTCGGAACTTCACGGCTCCGCCCACGAGGGTGGCGGCGGCGCGGCCGCGCACCTTCCAGCCGTGGAAGGGGCAGTTGCGGCTCCGGCTGCGGAAGGCCGCGGCGTCAATCGTCCACTCGGCCTCGGGGTCAATCAGCGTGATGTCCGCGGGCCGGCCGGCCGCGAGCGTGCCTGTCTCAAGGCCGAGGATGCGCGCGGGGTTGCACGTGAGGGCGGCGAGGGCCTGCGGCCAAGTGAGGATGCCGGGCTCGATGAGCCGGGTGACGAGGACGGGCAGCAGGGTTTCGAGGCCGATGACGCCGAAGGGCGCGGCCTTGAACTCCACAGCTTTCTTCTCGGCGGCGTGGGGCGCGTGGTCGGAGACCAGGCAGTCGAGCGTGCCATCGGCGAGGGCGGCGCGCAGGGCGGCCACGTCGGCGTCGCTGCGCAACGGCGGGTTCATCTTGAGGTGGGTGTCGAAGCTCTGCACCGCCTCGTCGGTGAGCACGAGATGGTGGATGGCCACGTCGGCGGTGACGGGCACGCCGCGCGCCTTGGCGTCGCGGATGAGGCGCACGGTGCCCGCCGTGCTGGCATGGGTGACGTGGAGGCGCGCTCCGGCCGTAGCCTCGGCGAGGATCAGGTCGCGGGCGACCATGACCTCTTC
Source organism: Planctomycetota bacterium (assembly GCA_035384565.1). NCBI lineage: Bacteria > Pseudomonadati > Planctomycetota > Planctomycetota bacterium. Next base: position 108,308 of record DAOOIT010000011.1, read on the forward strand.
GGCGGCGGCGGGGATGCCGCCGAGGCCGAGCTTGACCGACCAGAGGCCCGCGTGCATCACGCCGCCGGCGAGGGCCTTGTCCTCGCAGTGCGCGATGAGGGGCTTGCCGAGCATGGCGGCGTATTGGAGCGCGGTGCGCATCAGGCGCGGGTTCTGCACGCCGTCGCCGTCGTCGGAGAAGGCGACGGCGCCGGCGCGGGCCATCTGGCCCATTTCGGCGAGGCGTTCGCCCTTGCGGCCGGCGCTGATGGCGCCCACGACGAGCACGCGCGCCAGGCCCGCCGCCTCGGCCTGCCGGAGCTGGAAGGCCACGGAGGGCTCGTCGTCCACGGGCGGGTCGGTGTTGGGCATGACGGCCACGGTGGTGAAGCCGCCGGCGACGGCGGCCGCGGCGCCGCTGGCAATGGTCTCTTCGCGCTCGTTGCCCGGTTCGCGGAAGTGCACGTGCAGGTCGATCAGGCCGGGGGCGACAATCAGGCCGCGGGCGTCCAGCGTCCTCGCCCTCTTCGTCACGCGGCCGACCGCGGCGATGCGGCCTTTCTCGATCAGCACGTCGGCCCTCTGGTCGAGGCCCTGCGCCGGGTCAATCACCCGTCCGCCCCTGATCACCAACTCAGCCACGGCGAATCCCCTTCACTGCAAGCACCCTGGCGTCGGGACTCGTGCGCGCACGTCTGGGGGATGAATGGAGGGATGGATGGGTGGATGGGTGTCAGACAGTCATCCATTCATCCAACCATCCAATCATCCCCTTGGGTTGCAGCGCAAGGCCCGATGCCACCTACGCCGCACCGGATTCACCTCCCCCCTGCGACCAGCGCCAGCACGGCCATGCGCACGGCCACGCCGTTGGTCACTTGTTCGAGAATCACCGAGCGGCAGCCGTCGGCCACATCGGGCGTGATTTCGACGCCGCGGTTGATCGGGCCGGGGTGCAGCACCAGGACGTCGGGCTTCGCACGCTTGAGCCGATCGGCATCGAGGCCGAAGAGGCGCGAGTACTCGCGAATGGAGGGGAAGGGCTGCTCCTCGAGCCGCTCGGTCTGGATGCGGAGCATGTTGATCACGTCCACGTGCGGTAGCACGTCGTCGAGGCTGTGCGCCACCTGGGCGCCGAGTTTCCGGAAGGCGCCGGGCACGAGGGTAGGGGGCCCGACGACGGTGACCTCGGCCCCGAGTTTGCGCAGGCCGTAGAGGTTCGAGCGAGCGACGCGGCTGTGGGCGATGTCGCCCACGATGGCCACGTGGAGGCCGGCGATGCGGCCGCGGCGCTGGCGGATGGTGAGGATGTCGAGGAGGCCCTGGGTGGGGTGCTCGCGCTGGCCGTCGCCGGCGTTGATGATCGAGGCGCGGATGCTGCGGGCGAGGAGTTGCGGCGCGCCCGAGGCGCCGTGGCGCATCACGGCGATGTCAATGCCGCCCATCGCCTCGATGTTGCGGGCCGTGTCCACCAGCGTCTCGCCCTTCGAGGTGCTGGAGACGGCGACGTCGAAGTTGAGGACGGTGGCCCCGAGGCGGCGTTCGGCCAGCTCGAACGAGGTGCGGGTGCGGGTGCTGGGCTCGAAGAAGAGGTTGATGACGGCCTTGCCGCGCAGGTCGTCGCGCGGGGCGTCGTTGCGAGCGACGAGGGGGCGGAAGTCGTCGGCCAGGTCGAGCACGCGGGTGATTTCGGCGGCCGAGTAGTCCTCCAGCCCCAGCAGGTGCTTGTGCGTCCAATCCACGGGGTTGCCTCCGGGCGCTTCGGCCGCGCGTCGCGCATCGGGGCTCAGACTTCCCAGCCTTTGCGGTACTCGCGCTTGACGAAGCGGTTGATCTCGGGCATGTTGGTGCACTCCATCTTCTCGACATCCCAGTCGAGCTTCTTGCCGACTCCGGCGAACATAGCCAGGTGGCCGGTGAGCACCCAGGCGGTGAGGGGGCCGGCGGCGTCGGGGAAGTTGGAGGCGGGTGTGCCGCCGTTGCGGATGCACCAGAAGAGGTCCTCGATGGGGCCGCCGTGGGCGCGGGGCAGGGTCTTCTCGGGCGGCTTGAAGTCGTTGCGCCGCTCTTCGGTGATGATGTAGGGCTCGTGGCCCATGAGGCCCTTGTCGCCGATGAGCAGGCTGGCCTCGCCGAACTTGCGGTCGTACTTCTTCTCGACCTCTTTCATCACCTCGGGCTTCAGGTCGCCGTGGTCGTAGGCGTAGACCTTGCACGGCGGCTGGCCCTCGCGCTCGGGCAGCTCCCACAGGAGCACGTTGTCCTGGGGATACATCTCCTCGCTGCCGCCCTTGGTGTGGAGGCAGGTGACGGAGAACTTCTTGAGGGTGTAGATCTTGAGCGGCCAGAAGATGCGGGCGAGGTGGTGGCAGGCCATGTCGCCGATGGTGCCGGTGCCGAATTGGCGCCACGAGCGCCACGAGAAGGGGTGGAGGCCGTCGTGGTAGTCGCGGTGCGGGGCGGGGCCAAGCCACTCGTCCCAGTGCAGGCCCTCGGGCACGGGCTTCGAGGCGGGCCGGCCGCCGCTGCCGCCAAAGTTGCGGCCGAGGATGGTGTGGGTCTCGGTGATGTTGCCGATGGCGCCGGCCCAGGTGAACTCGACGAGGCGGCGCATGCCCTCGTCGCAGTAGCCCTGGTTGCCCATCTGGGTGCAGACCTTCTTCTCGCGGGCCGCCTTGGCGAGGGCGTAGCACTCGTAGATGTTGTGGGCGAGCGGCTTCTGGGCGAAGGCGTGCTTGCCGAGCTGGATGGCGCGAATCGAGGCCGGGGCGTGATGGTGGTCGGGCGTGCCGGTGAGCACCACGTCGAGGTCCTTGTGGCACTCGTCGAGCATCTTGCGGTAGTCGGTGTAGACTTTGGGCGGGGGAGCGTCCTTGGCGCGTTCCTGGACGATCTTCATCGCTTCGGCGGCGCGCTTGTCCTCGATCTCCACGATGGCCACGAGGCGCTCGCGGAGGCCCTGGTCGAGGCTGTAGCCGCCCATGCCGCGCGCGCCCACCACGGCCACGCCGAGCTTCTGCGCGGGAGCGTCGGCCGCCAGAACGGTGAGGCGGCCGCCCAGGGCCGCCGCGCCGGCCGCCGCGGCCGCGCCGAACCGCAGGAACTCGCGCCGCGCCATCCCCTCCGCCCGTTTCGCCCGCCTGCCTTCGCCTGCCACGTCTCTTCTCCTGTCGGCAAGGGTATCCTTACTCCCGAACCGCGCACGATTCTAGCCATTTGCCGGCGACTGCGCAAGGCATTCCATCGCCGCCCCGTCCGCGGTATAATGTGGGCCATGTGTGAGCGAGGCGTTCTGGCTCTCGGCCTGGTGTGTCTGGCGGGCGCGCTGGCGGCGGCCGAGCCCGACGAGGCGCTGCGCGCACAACTCGCCTGGCAGATCGCGCTGGACCGCGTGGGCTTCTCGGGCGGCATTCTGGACGGCAAGGTGGGGCCGAAGGGCAAGCTGGCCACGCGCGAGTTCCAGCACGCCCGCGGCCTGCCGGCCACGGGCGCCCTCGACCCGAGGACGGCCGAGGCGCTGGGCGTGGCGCCCGACCGGGCGCTGGCGCCCTACACCGTGACCGCGGCCGACCTGGCCCTGGTGGGGCCTCTGCCCACCACGTGGCCCGAGAAGAGCAAGCAGGACCGCCTGCCGTATCCCTCGCTGGACGAGGCGCTGGCCGAGCGCTTCCACTGCACGCGCGCGCTGCTGGCCGCGCTGAACCCGGGCAAAGAGATCGCCCGCCTGGCCGCGGGCGATTCGCTCCTCGCGCCGGCCATCGCCCCATCCCCGCCCATCCCCCGGGCCGAAGCCCTCGAGGTCAACCTCACGGAGAAGGTCATCCGCGCTTTCGGAGAGGGCGGCAAGCTGGTGGGCCTCTTCCACTGCTCGATCGCGGCCGACAAGGCGCGGCTGCCCTCGGGCCAGGCGAGCGTGATCGTGATCTCGGAGAACCCCGCCTACACCTTCGACCCGAAGATGTGGCCCGAGGTGAAGGACGTGACCCAGAAGCTCACCATTCCGCCCGGCCCGCGCAACCCGGTGGGCCTGTGCTGGATCGGCCTGAGCCTGCCCGGCTACGGCATGCACGGCACGCCGATGCCCGAGATGATCGGCAAGACCGGCTCGCACGGCTGCTTCCGGCTGACGAACTGGGATGCGCTGCGCCTGGCGAAGATGGTGCGGGTGGGCACGCCGGTGCGCTTCACGGCCCGGCCGGGCGACTAGGCGGTTGTTTCCCCTCGACGAGCTCGACGACTCGCTCGGCGATGCGGCGGGCGGGCCGGCGCGGCGCGTAGGCCCGGGCCGCGGCGGCCAGGCGCTGGCGCGCCGCCTCGTCGCCGAGCAGGCGCTCGACGGCCGCGGCCAGCGGCTCGCCGGGCCGCGGGCACTCGACGACGCCCTGGGCCGCGAGGTGGCGGGCGTTGGCCACCTCCTGGCCCGCTAGCGGCGCGATGGCCAGCGTGGGCACGCCCACCGTCACGGCCTCGGTCATCGAGAGGCCGCCCGGCTTCGACACGAACAGGTCGCTCGCCGCCATCAGCTCGGCCACGTAGTCCACGAACCCGAACACGTGCAACCGGGTCTGGCCCACGGGCACTAGGCGCTCGAGGCGGGCGCGGAGCGCCGCGTTGCGCCCCGAGACCACCAGCACGTCGCGGGGCTTGCCGGCCGCCAGGAGGTCGCGCACGGCGCCCTCCATCGGCCCGAGGCCCAGGCTGCCGCCCATCAGCAGCACGACGGGCACGTCGGGGCGAATCTCGTGCTTCTCCTTGAGCGCGGCCACGTCGAACGGCCCCTCGAACGCGGGGTCAATCGGCACGCCCGTGGCCTCGAGGCGCTCGAGGGGGATGCCCGTGGCGGCGAGGCGGATGCGAAGGTCCTCGTCGGGGACGAAGAAGGCGTCAATCTGCCCATTGCGCCAGGAGGGATGGGCGTCGAAGTCGGTGACCACGGTGGCCGCGATGCCGCGATGGATGCCGCGGGCGCGCAGCGCGGCCGCGGCTTCGGACCCGGTGATTTGTGTGGCCAGGATGGCGTCGGGCTGGAACTCGCGGACGAGTTGCTCGAAGGGACGCAGGGCGCGCTGGAGCAGCCAGGGCGGCAGGGTGCCGCCGCGCCTGGGCGGGTGGCGATAGAGCCACCCCCACAGCCAGGGCGCGTGGCGCACGATGAACAGGTAGCCGGTGACGTAGAGGGTGCGGAACCAGGCGGCCGCGTGGTCGCGCAGGTCAATCGCGCGCACCTGCCAGCCGGGCGCCCGTTCGGCCATGGCGCGCGCGATGGCCTCGCCGGCCTTGCCGTGGCCGCCGCCGACCGACATCGCGACGATTAGCACACGCTGGCTCATCATCGGCAGCTCTTGCGGCGCCCCACGGGACGCGCGGGGCAACCGCGGATGAATGGATGAATGGATGGGTGGATGGGTGTCAGACAATCATCCATTCATCCGCCCATCCATTCATCCCCTTTGGTCGCGGTCCAGGGCCTTGTGAGGTCCCTCGGCCCAGCGGCGGGAGAAGACCAGGGCCAGGCCATAGGCCACCAGGCCCACGGCCAGGCCCGCCGCCACGTCGGTGACCCAGTGGATGCCCAGGTAGAGGGTCGAAAGCACGTTCGCCACGGCGAAGAACGTGATAAGCGCGGCGAAGCGCACGTTGCCCAGGTGCCAAGTGATCAGAGCCATCGTCACCGCCAGCGACGTGTGGAAGCTGGGGAAGCAGTTGTCGAGCCCGCTCATCGCGCGGTAGGCCTGCATCACGGCGGGGTGGATGTCGTCGAGCAGCAGCCGCACGGCCTCGGTCCCCACGTCGTGCCGATAGTAGTGGAACACCTCGCGCACAGGCAGCCACAGGTAGCAGGGCAGCACGAGCAGGTAGTTGGCCAGATAACCGATGAGCAGCATGGCCAGGCCGCGGCGATAGCGCAGGTGGTCGAACACGAAGAGCACGACGAACACGATGCAGGGGAACACGACGACGTAGACGAAGCCCAGGAACCACGTGCAGGGCGGGCACGCGAGGCTCTGCTGGAGACTGGCTACGACGGCGCCCTCGAGGGCGTGGACGTCGGCCGTGTAGTCGTGCCCGCGGGCGGCGACCACCGAGGCCGTGAGCCGCTGGTCCACGCCCAAGTGCAGATAGGCGTAGTTGGCGAGCAGGATGGAGAGGCAGGCGGCGAGGTAGAGCGCCCTGCGGCCGTTGCGAAGGGTGCGCCACGCGGAACTGGCGGCGATGCGCCACGGCGCCACGCCGGGCACCGCCACCCACACGAAGAGCAGGATCGTGCCGACCATCAGCGCGGTCTCCACGACCCTGGCCACCAGCGTCGCGCTCATGCGTCTCCTTCGGCTGTTGTCGAGCAAGCCACACTTCGGACCGCAATCTTATAGTCGAAATCGCCGCGCGATGCAAACGAGGGAGGCGGGCTAGCGGGTCTTCTTCGGGGCATCCTCGTGGAGGTAGAAGCCTGGCGCCGTGGCGCGCAACGCGCCGCTGGTGAGGAGCGCCTGGGGCAGCGGCTCGGGGGCCGACGCCGCGCCCGGGGTGAAGGCCGCCTCGAAGCTCACCGCGGCCTCGCCGCCCGGGGGCACGAGGATGGCCTGCCGCATGGGCTCGATCTTCCAGCAGGGGTTGGCGATCTCCCACGCCAGCTCGCCTCGAAGCTCGCGCTCGTGGGGGTTCTTCAGCGCGAAGGCCAGGCGCTGGCGCTGCTCGCGGCCCGGGAGGAAGGTGAAACGCAGCTTCTCGAAGCGGCGGATGTAGCCCAGCAATTCCACGTCGGCGGCGGGGAGGAACTGGCCGAAGTCCCGTCCGCCGTCTCTCTTGGCGAAAATGGCGCGGTCGAGCACATCGGCGTTGTCGGCGATGGCGGTGAGCCGGAGTTGCCCCGGCGTAGCCTCGAACAGGCAGAAGTGATGGCGGCTCGCGGCGCGGGCGGTCCAGGCCTGGGGCGTCGCCGCGCCGAGCGGCTGGCCGCCGCCGCCCGAGACGATCTGCGCCAGGGCGCGCCCCGGCTCGGGGCCGATGGCGTGGGTGCGCTCGTAGCCGTGGTCGTGGCCCGAGAGCACGAGGTCCACGCCGTGCCGGAACAGCAGGGCGATGATGGCGCGCCGCAGGCCGTCGTGGCCGCCGTGGCGTCCCGCGCTGTAGAGCGGGAAGTGCGTCACCACGATCTTCCATCGGGCGCGGCTGGCTTCGAGCGCCTGGCCGAGCCAGCGGGCCTGCACGCTGTCGGCGTCGAACGGCGAGCTTGCGCTCAGGCCGAACAGCTCGACGTCGCCGAAGCGTTGCGCGTGCCATGGGCGGTCGGGAGGCAGGCGGAACTGCTCGCCATAGGCCGTGAGCGCGGCCCGGTCGTCATCGCCGTCCACCGCGAAGTACGGGCACAGGGCCAATAGCTCGCGGGCCGGGTCGAGGAAGTCCTCGCGCCAGCGCGCCCCCTTGTCGCCCTGCGGCACAAAGTCGCCCGTGTGCACCACGAAGGCTGGCTTGTGCGTCGCGATAGCGCGCGCGAGGCGGGCGTGGACCTCGGGGTTGCCGCACGAGTCGCCGTAGGCGGCGAAGCGCAGGCCTTCGGCTTCGCCCGCAGTGCACGGCAGGACGAGCATGAGCGCCAGATGCAGGGCGGGCCTCATCGCAGCCGCTCCGCGTGGCGGCGGATTTTGCGCGCGGCGGCCACGATGGCGTGCATGTCGGCCTCGGTGCCCAACAGCATGCTCTGCGACAGCCACACCACCTCGCGGCACGCGCGCTCGGCGTTCGGGCACACGACCTTCGTGTAGTCCATCTCGCGCCCGTAGTAGGGGCACGAGACGGGACAGTAGGCCGGCCCCGTGCCCTTTCGCTGGAACAACGGGTTGCGGTAGAGCGGGTGCGGGTAGCCTGGGCCGCAGGGCACGCCCTCGGCGCGCATCGCCTCGATGAACCGCTCGCGCGGCAGGCCGAACTCTTCGGCCACGATGCGGATGCCGTAGAGGTGGTACGAGCGGGGATTGGCCCGCGCGTCCTCGCGCATCGTGTGCAGGCCCTCGATGCCCGCGAGGCCGGCGTTGAGGAGCGCCGCGTTCCTCGCTCGGAGCGCCGTTTGCTCGGGCAGCCGGGTGAGCTGGGCGAGCAGCAGCGCGGCCTGGAACTCGGTCATGCGGTAGTTGCCGCCGGGCAGGTAGTGCTCGTACCAGGGCGCGTCCTTGCCGCGGCCCACGTTCGACAGCGAGCGGATGGTGTCGGCGAGGCCGGGGTCGTCGGTGAGCACGATGCCGCCCTCGGCCGAGGTGATGTTCTTCGATTGCTGGAACGAGAAGCCGCCCGCGTGGCCCAGCGCGCCGCAGCCCTTGCCGCGCCACTTCGAGCCCCAGCCGTGGGCCGAATCCTCGATCACCTTCAGGCCGCGGCGGCGCGCGATCTCCCCGATCCGGTCCATGTCGGCCGGCAGCCCGGCGAAGTGCACGGGCAGGACGGCCGCCGTCTTGTCGGTGATCGCCGCCTCCACCTGGCCCGCGTCGAGGTTCAGCGTGTCCAGCTCGATATCCACGAACACGGGGACGGCGTTGGCCTTGAGCACAGCGGTGGCCGTGGCCACGAAGGTGTAGGGCGGCACGATCACCTCCATGCCGGCGCCGATGCCGGCCCCGATGAGGGCCAGCTCGAGCGCCGCGGTGCCGTTGGTGCACGTGATGCCGAACCGCGCGTCCTGGAAGGCGGCGAACCGCTCCTCGAATTCGCGCACGCGCTCGCCGTACCACCACTGGCCGCTCTCCAGCACGGCGAGGAGGGCGCTCCGCTCGCGTTCGTCGTGCACCGGCCAGGCGGGCCAGGGGCCGGTGTGGGCGGGCTCGCCGCCGAGCAGGGCGGGCGTGGCGGAAGAGGAAGGGGACACTGCGGGCCTCCTTGCGCTCAGGGGGTGTGCGGAGATGCTGCCGCCTCGGTGATGGTACCGCCGGTTCCGCTCGGGGTCAAGCCGCCCCGCGGATTCGCTTGCAGAACGACGCGGTTTCCCGTATACTTGTCAGGTGTACCCTCCAGCTCACGCATCCCCAATTGATGGGCCAGGGCGGTTGTGTCGAGGGCCTCGCATCGGGCGAGCGGCGCCTCACTGAGGGGAATTGACGGATAGGCAGCCCGACAGGAGCAGACGGCAGTGGCCAGGGAGTTTCCGCTCGACCGCGTGCGCAACATCGGCATCATGGCGCACATTGACGCCGGCAAGACCACGGCGTCCGAACGCATCCTCTTCTACACCGGCAAGTCGCACAAGCTGGGCGAGGTGGACTCGGGCACGGCGACCCTCGACTGGATGCCGCAGGAGCGCGAGCGGGGCATCACCATCACCAGCGCCGCCACCACCACCGTGTGGCGCGGGCACATGATCAACCTGATAGACACGCCGGGCCACGTGGACTTCACGGTGGAGGTGGAGCGCAGCCTGCGGGTGCTCGACGGCGCCATCGGCCTCTTCTGCGCCGTGGGCGGCGTGGAGCCGCAGAGCGAGACCGTGTGGCGCCAGGCCGAGAAGTACGAGGTGCCCCGCATCGCCTTCGTGAACAAGATGGACCGCGTGGGCGCCGACTTCTTCGGCGTGGTCGAGGACATCCAGAAAGAGCTGGGCGCCAACGCCGTCCCCGTCGTCATCCCCAACATCGAAAGCGATCAGTTCGTGGGCATCGTGGACCTCGTGGAGAACTGCGCGGTCTACTACGGCGACGCCGACCTGGGCACGACGTTCCGCGAAGAGCCGGTGCCCGAGCGTCTGCGCGACGAGGCCGCCCGCTGGCGCCGCCACCTGATCGAGAAGGTCAGCGAGGTGGACGAGCGGCTGCTCGAGAAGTACTGCGCCGACGAACCGATCACCCAGGACGAGCTCCGCGCGGCCATCCGCAAGGCCACCCACGCCCACCTCGTCTGCCCCGTGCTCTGCGGCTCCGCCTTCAAGAACAAGGGCATCCAGCGCCTCCTCGACGCCGTCGTCTACTACCTCCCCAGCCCCATTGACCTGCCGCCCGTGAGCGGCGTGTGCCTCAAGGGCGAGCCGATCGAACGCGTGCCCAAGGACGACGGCCGCCTCGCCGCCCTCGCCTTCAAGGTCGTCGCCGACCGGCACATCGGCAAGCTCGTCTACGTGCGCGTCTACTCCGGCACCCTCCAGGCCGGCACCTACGTGCTCAACTCCAAGCAGCAGAAGCGCCAGCGCGTCGGCCGCCTCCTCCGCATGCACGCCAACCGCCAGGAGATCGTGGACGCCCTCTACTCGGGCGAGATCGGCGCCGTCATCGGCCTCAGCGACACCGTGACCGGCGACACGCTGTGCGCGGAAGAGCACCCGATCATCCTCGAGGCCATCGAGTTCCCCGCCCCCGTCCTCAGCATCGCCGTCACCACCGAGAACCGCCCCAGCGCCGACAAGCTCTCCAACGCCCTCGTCCGCCTCGCCGAGGAGGACCCCACCTTCGTCGTCGCCAACGACCCCGAGACCGACG